>JBIKHW010000132.1:0-8458 GCA_044361935.1 Limnohabitans sp.
CGACCGCAAAGACAAGCCCAAAATCGGCATGGAAATCATCCGGGGCGGTCAACAAAGTGACGGCAAAGCGGTATGGGAGGGTGGGAAAATCCTCGATCCCGAGAACGGCAAAAACTATAGCCTGCGATTGACACCAGTCGACGGCGGCAAAAAACTCGAAGTCCGTGGTTTCATTGGCTCGCCCTTGTTGGGCCGCACCCAAACCTGGATTCGGGTTCAGTAAGCCTTCTTACCCCTACGACACACCTCAAGGACCTGCATGTCTGACATCCTGACCCACACCGACGCGGGGGTGATGACCATCACCTTCAACCGCTTGGACAAGAAAAACTCCATCACCTCGTCCATGTACGCAGCCATGGCCGACGCCGTGGCCCAAGCTGGAGCCGACCCTGCCGTTCGGGTGGTGGTGTTTCAGGGGCATGAAAGCATCTTCAGTGCGGGCAATGACATTGGCGACTTTTTGAACCAGCCGCCCAGCACGCAAGAGTCGCCTGTGTACCGTTTCCTGCGCGGCATCGCGACTTTCGAGAAGCCGTTGCTCGCCGCTGTGGCCGGGCCTGCGGTGGGCATCGGCACCACGATGTTGTTCCATTGCGACCTGGTTTATGCCGGTGACAACGCGGCGTTTTCCATGCCTTTTGTCAACTTGGGCCTGTGCCCTGAGGCGGCCTCGAGTTTTCTCGCGCCGCGCATGTTCGGTTACCACCGCGCCGCCGAAGCCTTGTTGATGGGTGAGCCCTTTTTTGCCGAAGCCGCGCAAGAAGTTGGTCTGGTTAACCGCGTGGTGCCACCCACCGAAGTCAACGGGTACGCCCAGGCGCAGGCCCGCAAGCTGGCCGCCAAGCCTTTGTCCTCCCTCATCGCTACCAAGCGCCTCATGAAGGGTGGCGATCAGCAAGCTGTGCTGCAAAAAATGGACGAAGAAGGCCAAAGCTTTGGCCGCATGCTGCGCGAACCCGCTGCCAAAGAGGCGTTTGGCGCGTTCATGGAAAAGCGCAAACCTGACTTTTCCAAACTTTGAAGGCGCGGGGCTGCCGAGCCCGGTTCTTCCCTAGAATCACAGGCATGCCCCACCGTTCACCTGACCCCATTGTTCTGGAACCCGATTACATCGAAGGTTTTCGCCAGATCTACGAAGAAAAAATCGTCTTCAACAAAACCTTGGGCCTGAAGCTGGTCAAGGTCACGCCCGAGGGCGTGGAGGCCCGCATCGACATGCGGCCTGAGTTGGTGGGGCACTTTGCCTACAACCGCATCCACGGCGGCGTCATCAGCGCCGTGCTCGACGCCATCGGCAGCGCGGCTGTGATGGCGGCGTTGGCCGCCAAGCACATGGATGAACCACCCGCCAAACGCCTGGAGCGCTTTGCCAAGCTGGGCACCATCGACTTGCGGGTGGACTATCTGCGCCCTGGCATTGGCGAGCACTTCACCATCACCGCCAACGCCTTGCGTGTGGGCTCGCGGGTGGGCTCATCACGCATGGAGTTTTGTGGCCCTGATGGCACCTTGATGTCGACCGGCGCTGCGGCTTACATCGTGTCCTGAAAGCCACAAGCCGAATCACTCGGCAGGCACGGGTCTGGGCTTGCCTTGGGCATCCACCGCCACGTAGGTCAGGTTCGCTTCGGTGACCTTGATGTACTGGCCCTGCAACTGAAAGCGTTCGGCAAACACCTCGACCTTGACGGTGACTGAGGTGCGGCCCACACGCACGATGCGTGAGAAAAACGACAGGATGTCGCCCACCTTGACGGCCTGTTTGAAGATGAACTCGTTCACCGCCACGGTGACCATGCGGCCGCGCACGCGCCGTGCGGGCAACACCGCCCCGGCCAAGTCGACCTGTGCCATGACCCAGCCGCCAAAAATATCGCCGCTGGCATTGCAGTCGGCGGGCATGGGAATGACCTTGAGCACCAGCTCCTGGTCGGTGGGCAAAGACACGGTGTTGGGGTGTGGGGCGTCAGACATGGGCACAATCGGTGGTTAACATTCAACTGGATTGTCTCTTATGCGCCACCACGGCGAAACCACTGCCCCTGCTTCTCCCCATGCCCCTGGCACCAAGCCCGGCGCTGTGACGCCAACGCCGCCCGGCAACGACTGGAAAACCTTGTCGCGCCTCTTGCCCTATTTGTGGCAATACAAATGGCGTGTGGTCATTGCGCTCAGCCTCATGGTGTGCGCCAAGCTGGCCAATGTGAGTGTGCCTTTGCTGCTCAAGGAACTGGTGGACGCCATGAGCATCAAGCCCGGTGACCCGCAAGCCGTGTTGGTGGTGCCGGTGTCCTTGTTGGTGGGTTACGGCGCTTTGCGCTTGATGACGTCCGCTTTCACCGAGTTGCGCGAGCTGGTGTTTGCCAAAGCCACACAAGGCGCTTCGCGCAGCATTGCTTTGCAAACCTTTGAACACCTGCATGCTTTGAGCCTGCGCTTCCATTTGGCCCGGCAGACCGGCGGCATGACACGCGACATTGAACGCGGCGTGCGCGGCATCGAGTCGCTGATTTCGTATTCGCTCTACAGCATCATCCCGACGTTGGTTGAAGTGGGTTTGGTGCTGACGATTTTGGCGGTCAAGTTCGACGCCTGGTTCGCGGGCATCACTTTGGCGGCCTTGGCGTTTTATATTTTTTTCACCGTGCGAGTGACCGAGTGGCGCACGCAGTTCCGCAAGCAGGCCAACGAGTTCGATTCGGCCGCGCACACCCGCGCCATCGACTCACTGCTGAACTACGAAACCGTCAAATACTTTGGCAACGAGCGCTTTGAAGCCGGTCGCTACGACGAAAGCTTGGAGCGCCTGCGCCTGGCGCGGCTCAAGGCGCAAACCACCTTGTCGGTTCTCAATACGGGGCAGCAACTCATCATTGCGGCCGCTTTGGTGACCATGCTGTGGCGGGCTACCGAAGGCGTGGTGGCGGGGCGCATGACGCTGGGTGATTTGGTCATGATCAACGCCTTCATGATTCAGCTCTATATTCCGCTCAACTTTTTGGGTGTGCTCTACCGCGAGATCAAACAAAGCCTGACCGATCTTGACAAGATGTTTGTGCTGATGGACCGCGAGCGCGAAGTGGCCGATGCACCCGGCGCATCCGCGTTGGCTTTGCAAGGTGCCCCCGATGTGGTGTTTGACCGCGTGTCATTCGCTTACGAAAGCGACCGCCCGATCCTGAAAGACATCAGTTTCACCATTCCGGCGGGCAAAACGGTGGCGGTGGTCGGCCCTTCGGGTTCGGGCAAGTCCACGCTGGCGCGTTTGATGTTCCGTTTTTATGATGTGCAGCAGGGCTTCATTCGCATCGCGGGGCAGGACATCCGCCAGGTCACACAATCGAGCGTGCGCCAAGCCCTGGGCATCGTGCCGCAAGACACGGTGCTCTTCAACGACAGCGTGGCCTACAACATCGCCTATGGTCGTCCGGGCGCCAGCCAGGCCGAGATAGAAGGCGCTGCGCGTTCGGCCCGCATCCACGACTTCATTGCCTCCACGCCCAAGGGTTACCAAACTTCGGTGGGTGAGCGCGGGCTGAAATTGTCGGGTGGTGAAAAGCAGCGTGTGGCCATTGCCCGCACCTTGCTCAAAGACCCGCCGATTCTGGTGTTTGACGAAGCAACCTCGGCGCTGGACTCGGCCAACGAACGCGCCATCCAGTCTGAGCTGGCCAGCGTGGCGCAAAACAAAACCACTTTGGTGATTGCGCACCGCCTGTCCACGGTGGTGGATGCGCACGAAATTTTGGTGATGGACGCCGGGCAGATCATTGAGCGCGGCAACCACGCCGAGCTGCTGGCCCAACAAGGGCGTTACGCCAGCATGTGGGCGATGCAGCAGTCGGGCGAGTAAACGGAGGCTTGTTCAGCGTTCGTCGAAACTGATGACCACGCGCTCGCTGGTGGGGCGTGCCTGGCAGGACAGGATGAAGCCTTGCTCGACTTCGGGCTTTTCGAGGGTGAAATTCTTTTCCATCTCGGTCTTCCCTTCCATGACCTTGCAGCGGCAGGTGCAGCAAACGCCTGCCTTGCAAGAGTAGGGCAGGTCCAGGCCCAGTGACAAGGCGATGTCGAGGATCTTCTCGTTCTTGTTCATCGGCATGTTGTAGGGCTTGCCGTCCAGCACCACGGTGAGCTGCACTTCACCTTGCTCGCGCGTGGCGGGGTGGCCCAACACGGCCTGGCTGCGTTGCTCAGGCGTCAACGCATCGAGCGTGGGTGAGCTGAAGCGTTCGGTGCGGATGCGCTCGGGTTTCACGCCCGCTGTCAACAGCGCCCGCTCGGTGGCTTCGATCATGGCTTCGGGTCCGCAAACAAACACCTCGTCCATGCTGCCCACGGGCAAAAAGGCGTCGATGATGGCCTGCACTTTGGCGGCGTCGATGCGCCCCTCCAGCAAAGGCACCTCTTGCGACTGGCGCGACAGGATGTGGATCAGCGTGAGGCGATCCGGGTAGCGGTCCTTGAGGTCTTGCAGGGCTTCGTTGAACATCACGCTGTCCATGCGGCGGTTGCCATAGACGAGGGTGAACTTGGACTCAGGCTGATCTTCCAGGGTGCTCGACAAAATGGAGAGGATGGGTGTGATGCCCGAGCCTGCGGCAAAACCCACGCGGTGGATGGCGCGAGGGCGCTGCACCACAAAGCGGCCATCGGGCGGCATCACACGCAGGGTGTCGCCCGCTTGGAGTTGTGTCGCAGCCCAGTTGGAGAACACACCGCCTTCGACGGGGCGAATGCCCACCTCGAGCACGCCATTCTTTTGCAGTTGGCTGCGTGCCGAGCTGATGGAGTAGCTGCGGCGAACATCAGCACCATCGATGTCCGCACGCAAGGTCAGAAACTGGCCCGGCTGGAAGTCGAAGCTGCTGCGCAGATCGGCGGGCACATTCAACGTGATCGCCACGGCACCAGCCGCTTCGGGGCTGATGCGAGCGATCGAGAGGTCATGAAATCGGGGTGCGGACATGGCTTGAGACTCTGGAGCTGGGCGGTTTGGGGCCACTCAGTAAGGTTTGAAGTAATCGAAGGGCTCCATGCAGGCCAGACACCTGTAAAGGGCCTTGCAGGCGGTCGAGCCGAAATGGGAGGTTTCGGTGGTGTTGGCCGAGCCGCATTGCGGGCAGTTCACCACCTCGGGTTTGGCCCCACGCGCAGCAAACTGCACCACGTTGGCCGCACCCGTACCCGCGCTGCTGCAGGCGTGCGGTGGGGCGATGCCATAGGCGCGCAGTTTGTCTTTGGCGGCATCGCTCATCCAGTCGGTGGTCCAAGCGGGGGCCAGTTGTGTGACCACACGGCCTTGCAGGCCGTGGGCCTGCAGCAGGGCTTTCACATCGTCTTCGATCGCGCCCATGGCCGGGCAGCCGCTGTAGGTGGGCGTGATGACCACTTCCAGCCCCGCGTCCCCAGCGCGGACATCGCGCAAGATGCCCAGCTCGCGCAAAGTGACCACCGGAATTTCCGGGTCGGTCAAACTGTCGAGCAGGGTCCAGGCGCGGGCCACATCGGCGGCGGTGGGCTGCGAAGTGAGGGTGGGCATGGCTTGGCTTGGCTTGGGGCTTACCAGGTGGCTTGAGGGTGGGCACGCGCCAGGCTTTGCATTTCGGCCAGCACAAAACCCAGGTGCTCGGAATGGATGCCTTGTTTGCCGGTGGGCACAAAGCCGCCATTGGCCGGGCGTTGGAGGGTGGCCTCTAGCAGGGCTTCATCCACGATCTGGTTCCAGTCGTTTTGCAACGTGGCCATGTCGATGCCTGTGCCATTGGCCAAGGCGGCGGTTTCGTGCGGGCTGCTGGCCCAGAATTCTTGGGTGTAGGGCAGCAGCTGGTCGAGGGCCGCTTGCGCTTTGGCGTGGGACTCGTCGGTGCCGTCGCCCAGACGCACCAGCCAGTCGCGCGAATGGCGCAGGTGGTAGCGCACTTCCTTGAGCGACTTGGCTGCGATCGCGGCCAGCTGCGTGTCTTTGGACAACTGCAGTTGATCCCACACCAGCACCATCAGGCTGCTGTAGAGGAAGTTGCGCGTGATGGTCATGGCGAAATCGCGGTCGCCTTGCGCTGTGGCCGACATCAGCGGCATGTGCGGCAATTCGCACAGGGTGTAATTTTTGAAGTCGGGCACGTCGCGGAAATACGCCAACGTGTCTTCGGTGGCGCCGCCGCCTTGCAGCGCGGCCGCGTGCTGGTAAAGCATGCGGGCTTGGCCTACCAAGTCGAGGCTGTTGTTGGACAAGGCGATGTCTTCTTCGAGGATGGGGCCGTGGCCACACCACTCGGCATTGCGCTGACCGAGGATCAGGGCGTTGTCGGCCAGCTGCAACACGTAATCGATGGGGGCATTCATGGTGACACTCATGTTCGTGCTCACATGTGTCCCACTTCTTCTGGAATCACATAAAAAGTGGGGTGGCGGTAGACCTTGTCGCTGGCCGGATCGAAGAACTCGGGCTTGTCATTGGGCTCGCTCGCCGAAATGTTGGCCGAGGGCACGACCCAGATGCTCACGCCTTCTTGGCGGCGGGTGTAGACATCACGCGCCATTTGCAAAGCGTGTGCTGAGTCCGATGCATGCAAGCTGCCGCAATGCTTGTGTTCAAGGCCTTGCTTGGAGCGGACGAAGACCTCCCACAGAGGCCATTCCTTGAGTGCGGGGGTGCTCATGCTGCTTCCTTCATCTGACGTTGCTGTTGTTTTTGAGCGTGGGCCAGGGCGGCTTCGCGCACCCAGGCCCCGTCGTTCCAGGCCTTGACGCGGGCGCCCAGGCGTTCTTTGTTGCAAGGGCCGTTGCCATTCACAGTGGCCCAGAACTCGTCCCAATCGATCTGGCCGTAGTCGTGGGCTTGGCGCTCTTCGTTCCACTTCAAATCTGGGTCGGGCAAGGTCACGCCCAACACCTTGGCTTGCGGCACGGTGGCGTCGACAAACTTCTGGCGCAGGTCGTCGTTGCTGATGCGCTTGATGCCCCAGCGCATACCTTGCGCGCTGTTGGGGCTGTCGGCGTCGGGTGGGCCAAACATGGCCAAACACTTCCACCACCAGCGGTTCACGGCGTCTTGCACCATGGCTTTTTGCTCGGCCGTGCCTTGCATCATCACCAACAAGGCTTCGTAGCCCTGGCGCTGGTGAAAGGATTCTTCTTTGCACACCCGCACCATGGCGCGGGCATAGGGGCCATACGAGCAGCGGCACAGGGGCACTTGGTTCATGATGGCGGCACCATCGACCAACCAGCCGACCACGCCCACATCGGCCCAGTTGAGCGTGGGGTAGTTGAAGATGGAGCTGTACTTGGCCTTGCCGCTGTGCAGGGCGTCGAGCATCTGGTCGCGGCTGGTGCCCAAAGTTTCGGCGGCGCTGTACAGGTAGAGGCCGTGACCGGCTTCGTCTTGCACCTTGGCGATCAAAATCGTTTTGCGCTTCAAGCTCGGGGCGCGGCTGATCCAGTTGCCTTCGGGCAACATGCCGACGATTTCGCTGTGTGCGTGCTGGCTGATCTGACGCACCAAGGTCTTGCGGTAGGCCTCTGGCATCCACTCGCGGGGCTCGATGCGGCCGTCGGCGTCGATGCGGGCGTCAAAGGCCGCTTGCAATGCCGCGTCTTGTGCGTTCAGGGCTTTGGGGACGGCCTTCAGGCCGGCCGACTTGGCGTCCTCGGTTCCGTCCGGGACGCTGAAAGATTGCGTGTACATGGGCTTCTCCTGCGCCAAACAGGATGGAATGATCGCGGCGCAGGTTCAAGTATAACCATTAACCGACCGTTCGGTCGGTTAATTTCAGTGCTTTGCGCTCAGGTATTTCCCTGATGAGCCTGGCGTGTGACGTCAATCGCCAAACTCTGAGCGGTTTCGCACAAAGCTTCTTGTGTTTCAGGAGGATTCAACCGCCCAGTTCTTGCCAGAGCCTCGCGCCAAGGCGGGCCCCACCACATCCAGCGCCTTTCGGATCTGATCCTTCAGGGTAAAGGGCGGGTTGATCACGAACATGCCGCTGGCCACCAGGCCGCCTTCGTCGCCGGGTCCCCGACCGATCGCCAGCGTGGCGTTGAGCCAGGGTTTTTGCGATTGGTTGGCCAAGGTGCGCAAGCGTTTGGGCAGGTCATGCGCTTCCGGGCGAGGAATGATCGGGTACCAAACCAGATAGGTGCCGGTAGAAAAGCGCTTGAGGTATTCCTGAATGACGTTGGCGACTTTGCTGTAATCCGATTTGATCTCGTAACTGGGGTCGATCAGCACCATAGCCCGCTTGGAGCCTGTGGCCGATGGTGGTGGGGGCAGCAGCTTTTTGAGGGCCTCAAAACCGTCTTCGCGGCTGACGGTGACCGTGCGTCCGGCTTCGAGCTGGGCGATGTTGGACAACAGGGCTTTGCTGTCGGTGGGGTGCAACTCGAACAAGCGCAAGCGGTCGCGCGATTCGTGGCGCATCAGGCGCTGCATCAAAAAAGGCGAGCCAGGGTA
>JBIKHW010000133.1:0-8385 GCA_044361935.1 Limnohabitans sp.
TGCGAGTGTCCTGATAAACGGCTGTTCAGCGACCTTCGGCGCTCACATTTGCCTGTCCCGAAGGAGGGAGGCATCCATAGCATCTTGAGCCGGGATCCATTGCACACTGCAGGTTTTTGCAAAGGGCAGCGGTGCCCATTGGATCCCGGTTCTTCGCCCGGGATGACAAAGTCTGAATGAGCAGCACACCGACGGCAGCAGCAGCCCCCAACCGAACCCGTTCATGACACAACCCGATTTACCCGCAGTCCCCGAAAACGACTTCAATGGGGCCATGAACCCCGCCGACGTGTCCGCCATCATCGGCATGGCCTGGCAAGACAACACCCCGTTTGAAGCCATGGCCCTGCAATTTGGTCTGAGCGAGGCCCAAGTCATTGCCCTCATGCGCGAGCACCTCAAAGCCCGGTCTTTCAGGCTCTGGCGTATGCGGGTGCGCGGGCGTGCCAGTAAACACCAGGCCTTGCAAAAAACCCAAAGCCGCACGGGGGCTCACAGCGCGGCAGACACCACTGCCCTGTTGGGAGCAGGCCCACATGATGCCTTCAGCGATTCATACCCCTTCGCCCTGCCCGTGACGGGTGTGACGGTCAGCTCTTTGCGCTGACACCAACCCTCACGCCCTGCGCCGCGGCCCCAACGACGGGCTTTGGTGCGCCGCTTGCGATTGCACCCCTTGGTGAATCTCGGCCGATTGACCGGCCAGGTCTTCGTGGATGTCCGATGCACCGCTGCCCGACCGCTCAAAGCCCGAAGCCTGCGGCAGCATGGCCTGCAGCACCGACTGCACCTGGCGCAAACGCGGGTCTTGGTCGTGCGCGTCGTCGGTGGTGTCGTTGATGCAAAAGAAGTCGAGCGAGCCGAACTCGGCCGCCAAGGCCTGCAGCTGCGCCTGCTGATCGGCGTCCCCCGTGGACACATGGCGGTGCCGGTAAGTGCGCATCTGCGCCAGGCCGTGCGCCAGCGCCCAACGCAGCACAAAGTCCGACACGATGGTTGGCTTGTCCCAGCTGCGAAACACGGTCGAGCGCACCCCGGCAAACAACTCGGGCGCTGCACCCTCCAGCTCCTGCAGCATCGAGCGCCGCATGGGCCGGGGCGAATGGGCAAAGGTGCGGAAGGTACTTTGGTACAGCGGGTCTTGCTGGCGGCTGGGCGGCAAGCCCTGACCCTCCAGCGCAGCGCCCGCTCGCGCCCGCAGCCACTCGATCGACAAGCGGCAAGCGTTCTCCAGCGAGGTCGCATCCATGCGCATGGCCTCGTCGGTCACGGGTGGCTCGTCGGACCAGGTCAGGTAAAAACCATCGGTTGTGAACCAGTCGGCCGGGTTCAGCGGTGCGCCCAAAAACACATCGTCGTTGAAGTAAAAGTAGCGCTCGGACAAACCCGGAATGTGGTGAATCCACGATTCGATGTGGCCCGAATCGAAGGTGGGCAAAGACGCCTCGGGCATGAGCTCGCGGTGGTCCACCAGCGTCAGACGTTCCGAGGGGCGCAGCCAATCCGGCGCCTGCGCATCGGTCACGATGTACACATGGCCGTGCTGCGGGAAAAACTCCTCGAGCGCCCGCAGGCTGTAGCGCAGTTCGTGGTTGTCCCGAAAGCGTCCCTCCACATTGCTGTAACGCGCCATGGCCGCGCCCGTGTCGTGGGGCAGTTGCGCCAAAGCCGCCTCGCGCTTGGCCCGCCAACTCGAATCGTTGCCGTCCACCCACAAATAAACCACGTCAATCGGCTCGTCTGTGAAGGGGGGCATGCCAGCGTGCGCTGGATCTGCGGGCACTGTGGGGGTGGTGCGGGCAGTGGAGGGTCTTGAACTTTTCAAGCAGCAAGTCTATCAGCGACGCCGGGCGCGTTTTCAATGCCCACCCCGGTGCCCGGGCCACTGGCCCCAAGGGCCAGCCCAACACACATCAAAAAGGTTACAGTCTCATTACCGAGGGTTTTTACTCATACTTGGCCTAACCTGCCGTGCTAACCTATATTTACCAGATTTACTGTTTTAAGTAAATTTTTCAAAATTAATACTCTTTACGAGGAAAGGTCATCAAAATGTCACAGGCTTTGAATTACGCAGAAGATCTCACAAATCACCGCTACGTTCCCACTTGCTGCTCTACAACCCTCTCAACTGCCAGTCGCCGCACATTCCTTAAAGCGGTGGGCGGTTCAGTCATGTTCACCAGTGTAGGCATGCTGGCCAGCGGCACTGCCGTGGCCGCATCTGGCAACTACGAGGCCATGGTGCTGTCGTGCATCGATCCGCGCTTTCAGGATTTAGTGAACAAGCAGCAGGCTCGCGACGGTCTGGCTGGAAAGTACAGCGCATTCACCATCGCTGGTGCGTCTATCGGTGTCGTTGCACCAGCCTTCAAAGAATGGCACAAGACGTTCTGGGAAAATCTTGGTGCGTCTGTGCAACTGCACAACATCAAGAAGGTGATCGTGGTCAATCACCGTGACTGCGGTGCTGCCAAGATTGCATATGGTGATGCAAAGGTTGCTAACGCTGCCACGGAAACCGCCACGCACAAAGAGGCCTTGATTGAATTCCGCAAGCAATTACAAGCCAAGCACCCCAAGCTGGGTGTGCAGCTGAGCCTGATGTCACTTGACGGTAAGCTCGAGCAATTTGCCTGACTGACCTAATTTCTCAATTGGCAAAGGGGGCCGCGATCATCTCGGCCGCCCCTGCCACATCACCCGGCATGCGGATCCGCACCATTCACTGGACAATCAAACACCGCAAGAGGTGTTTCACGCTTCGTTAAACCGTGTTGCAGTTCGTACGTGAATCCGCCCAAGCCTAGTCAGACTGGGGCATGAATGAAATTTTCATGGGTGTGCCGATGGACTGTTAGGGCTCAGGGCTGTCTTCGAAAAGGCTTGCCTCAGGATGTTGATGACTTCTTCTCTGATGGGCTTACCCGAGAGGTTTCGGGGAATGGCGGGAGTCAAGACAATTCGCCGGGGTTGCTTGGGCCCCAGTGCTGCGGCTGCGTAATTCAACAATTGTTGTTCCGTTGAATGGGCGTTTGTTTTCAGCACCACCAATGCGATGGGTACATCCTGATGCACGGCATGTCGTGTGGGCATGGCCAAGACATCGTCCACCTCGGGATGGGTGAGCAAGCATTGTTCGATTTCGATAGGGTATATGTTGATCCCATTAAAAATCATCATATTGTCCGAGCGTCCGCAGAAAATCAGTTGACCGTCATCGGTCAAATAACCGATATCGCCAGGAATAAACCAGCCCCCTCGAAATGCTTTTTGATTGGCTTGTTCGTCGTCAAGATAACCCGAGATCAATTGATCGCTCTGAATGGCAATCAGGCCTTTCTGTCCGACTGGAAGAGGATAGAGATGTTCATCAACGATGTTGACCTTTACGCTCGGCAGTGGGCGTCCTACTGTCCCGGGGTATCGAAGCAGATCGGTTGGATATGCCACGGATATGGACCACGACTCATTGGTACCGTAGTTCACCCTGAAGTTTGAACACAGTTCGGTCATGATCGTTTGCCTGAGTTCTTGCGTGACCACCGAACTGGACAACGACAACTGAATCGGATCCAACGGCCGAAGTTGTGGGGTATCGCTTTCGTGCAACTCTTTGAGCATTAACTGTACGTGGAAAACGGTGGCCGATAGGATGGTCAGACCGTACCGCTGGTGCCACTGACGCCAATCGTTGCGTTCTCTGTCTAAAAGCACAAATCCTGCTCCCACACAGATCGCGACCATCAGTCTGTGTACGCCTCCCATGTACTCCAGATGCGACAGTGTGGCCAGACGATCGTGCGAGGTGGCACCAAGACTGGAGCAAAGATGGCGGACCCTTGACTGCATTTGAGCGTGCGTGATCGGCATCAACTTTTGTTTGCCGGTGCTGCCCGAGCCAGCCACGATGACGAAGATGGAGCGATGAGGATCAAGGCCGTCCGCAGGTGAGTGCCTCTTGAATGCCCCCGCTGTCGTTGCCATCAAAGCCTTGGCATCTATCGCATTCAATGACCCATGCTTGGACACATCTGGCATTGCATCCGAAATCCAGTGCTTGACCCCAGCGGCGGTCATCCAATTGCTTCTTTGAGGGGTCGTTGTGGAGCGGGGAATCAACAACACCGGCGCAGCCAGTCGCGCCGCCGCCAGCAACAGAGTTAACAGCAGCAGTTCGTCAGAAACGATCAATGCGATACGGTCACCAGGGGCCACACCACTCGCACAGAGTTGTTGTGCACCATGTTCGACCCGTTGCGCCAAGGCTGAGTAAGTCAGCGTGGTGTCGGGTGTGATGATGGCAACGGCATCGGGAGAGCGCTTGGCGTGATAGTCGATCCAATCAGCGACTGAAACGGTGGTGAATGGGGCGGGTGTACTCATGTGGTAATCACTGGATGGCGATTTGAAGGTCTGACATCAAGGCTTGGAATAAGCGATGGTCATTGTGAAAAAAGGTTTGTGCCCTCGCCCCGGTCAGTGGAACGCTTTGGATGAAGGCTTCATGAAAAACCTTTTTCACCCGCTCAGATTTTGTGAGGGTTAGAAACAAATCCGTGGCTGAGGCCTTGATCGGCGATGGTGTTGCCGAGGGCAGCAAAAGTCCTTGCCAAGACGTGAACTCAACAGCCGATAAGCCTTGTTCTGACAAAGTTTCCGTCATAGGCAGTCTGGGCTCTCGGTTGCTCGATGAAATCGCCAGACAGTGCAGATCACCATTGTTGAGGTGCTCAATGACCAACATGGGATCAACGATGGCAAAAGGCACATGCCCACCCAAAACGGCGGTGACCGTGGGTAATGAACCTGCAAAAGGAACATGTACAGACGCCAATTGATGCCGCTTTGCAATATAAGCGCCCATGAAATGGGATGTCGAACCATGGCCTGATGTGGCGTACATCAAGGGAGCACCTGATTCACGCAAACCAGCCAAGTAAGAACGCAGGTTGCGGCGAGCTTGATCAGCACGCATGACACATACCAGCGGCATCGCGCCAAAAATAATGCTCGGTTCGAGGTCTCGGACTGGGGCAATACGCGATCGGTTGTCCTCCTGTCCTCCTCGGGTGCGAAAGACTCCCGTCGGACTGAACAAGAAAGTTTGTCCGTTCGGATCGCTCTGCGCCACTTCATTACTGCCAACCAGACCACCCGCGCCTGGAATGTTTTGTACATACCAAGTATCGCCAGTCAATTGGGCCGCTGCTTGGGCCAGCACCCGGCTCAATTTGTCTGAGATGCCTCCAGGAGAAAAGGGGCAAACGATTTTTCGCACCGTCTGTGTTTTGGCGAAAGCCTCAAGCGTCATGTGCCCGCCAATGAGTGCGGTAACGGAGGAGACGAAGCGCCTACGCGAGGAGCATTGAGCTTTCATGTGTTTAACATTGAAGATGGATTGTTGGGGGTGCTGGTCAGACCGATGACATCCACGGCGCAGTCCAAGGCACACAACGGATGGCGTGATGTCCGGTCGTCTCAGTCGTAATGAGTTGGGGCGTGGGTTGCTTGTCCTGGAAGGCAAAACCTATAGAGCCGTTTTGAATGCGTGTCGCACCTCCGGGGTAAGGGCGAAACGAGAGCATCTGGGGGCTCGCGACTTGTCTGAACAGCAACCCACCTTGAACCCGAACCAAGGGCTCGAGAACCTGTGCCCAGTGTGCTTCGGCAATGGCATACAGCGCGTGGCGTTGGCGTGCTTCAAGGGCACTGCAAGGGCGACCCAAAAAACGCTCAACCAAGCGATGATCTTTTTCAGACAAGGTGGGGCTGGGTGCCACATCAGGCAAAGAAGGCTGTGCATCAAATGTGGCCATGGCGGATTGAAGCACCACGCTCACGCGCTCATGCGCACCCATGGCCTCGATCATGTCGTTCAAGCCTTTGGCATACGCTTGGGTGGATGTCAGCGCAATCTCGTTGACCCAATAAGCAACGCCGTTGTTGATGATGATGAAAAAATGAATACCGGGTGGATAGATCTTGCAGATGTCCTCTGTCAAACATGCGATTTGGTAAAGCAGGAGCAGCTCAGTTTGGTCGGGCTTAAAAATTAAGGGCTGCTGGGCCAAAGGCGATGCTCGGTAACCCCCGTTGTAAAGAAAAAAACAGGGAATTGGGACACCTTGAGCCATGTGCCCCGCAAGCTTTTGCCGATAGAGCCCCAACAAGGAGCCCAAGCGACTTCGGCTTTGGTGGTTAAAACGGCGTTGGGTGAGTGTGTTGAGCACCGCATTGATCTGTTCAGGGGGCGCAGCATCACGAGCGATTTTTTCTGGAGAGGGTAGCTCACTAAAGACGGTTTTTGCGTGTTCGTATCGACCCCGAAGCCAGTCCTTAATTTGTGTAGTGGTATGCGCATCGGCAAGCCCCGGTGCTTGACAGTGTGGCTGGGGTGAGAGAGGCAAATAAAGAAAATCCATAAAAATAGTCGGTAGTGTCTCAGGCATTGGCCATATGCCCCCCCACAGCATGCACTACGGGCTAGCGCAGGCCATGAGGAAATCAGGCAAGAACGCTAATGCGCATTCGATGCCACACCCAACCGAATCAAGGGAATCCGCCAGTGCTTAAAACCCATGCCCACAGCGACCTGGATAAACACACCGCCAGCACAAAGCAAGCCGACTGAAACAGAACAACACTGCACCGTAAATTTATGAAGCAAGGTGTAGCAAAGTCATTCACACGTTCCGGAAGGTGGGCTCCAAACCTAGGGCATTGAAGGCTTCGGTGTCCCACCAGCGGCAAAGCGAGAAGAATTCGATGTTGCCAAGGTGCCCACACGCGGTGTGAGCCAAGCGGGCATGCTGTTTGGGTTAAAAAATGCAGGTCTATGGCGCATGCCGTAGCAAAGCTGCTTATTTAGCTGCAGAGCGGCGAACGACGGTGCGGGCGGTTGCACTGATAGTTAATGGCGCTTTACTAAAACCGACCTTGGCAACCAACGCCAAGTGGTTCATTGAACCGTAGGGAGCAAGGGGCCGTAATGGTTGTGTTTGCATGGTGTAAACCTTTCGATTGAAAATAATAGATTACTCGTTAATACTGTTTTAATCAATATACCGTTAAATTTTCCACTTTTCCATATTATGCACATTTACGGCTACCACCAGGGTTTGGCGCAATGCAGCGTTTTGTTTCTTTTGTCTGCACACAGCCCACCTGAGAAGGATGTGGGCCGTGTGGATGTTTGGTTGACCGATTACTTGGGCATCAAAGTACCCACGATTGAAGCTTTGCTGGGTGCACAAACCAATGGCTTGCACCCAGACGCGCCGCTGGAGCTCTGGGCCCGGGTATTGGCGGTGTATGGAGGTTTGTGCCGCGCTTGTGAAATGCCCTGTGTGGAGCTGGGGCGGTTGGTGGAGCTGATGCACCAAGCGCCCCGTTGGCAATTGACCTTGGCTGTGCCAGCGGTCAACGGGGTGGATCCAGGAGTGTTCAAAGCACTGCTGCTCCATGCTTTTCGCATCACCGACCACATGATGGTCACCCCACCCAGCTTAGAGAATGCAAAAGCTTTATATGCCCGAATTGAGCAGGAGGTGCGGTCCCTTTACAAAGGGATTTGGCCCAGCGGGCGGGCCAACAGTTTTGTGGCCAGTTTGGCGCACAAATTAGGGGTCCCATTTGATTACATGGGTGCCGAGCTCATGCGGTTGGGCCAGGGGGCTAAACGGCAAGTAACACAACGCAGCGCGTGCTTGTTCGATTCGGCCATTTCAGCAAGGGCCTGTGGCGACAAAGTCTCTACCGCGCTGCTGCTTCGCCAAGCGGGTTTGCCGGCGCCGGTACATGTGTTGGTCCACAGCTTGGAGCAAGCGCAAGCAGCTGCCTTGCAAATCGGCTGGCCCGTGGTGATCAAGCCCACCGACCGTGAGCGCAGCGAAGGTGTAACGGTCGATGTGAACAGTGCCGACGCAGTGGTGCAAGGATTTGAGACAGCAAGCAGCTGGAGCCGTCGGATTTTGGTGGAGCGGCAAGTGGCGGGCGTTTGCTACCGGATTTTTGTGGTGGGACCTCAGTTGGTGTATGCCATCAAGCGCCAGCCAAAGTCGGTCAAAGGAGATGGGCTGCGGTCGGTCCAAGCCCTGGTCGACGCGGCCAATCTGGAGCAACTCAAGCGCCCTCCTTGGACACGCCTGAAACCTTGGGTTTTGGATGATGTGGCCCTGATTTGTCTGAGCAAAGCTGGACTGACGCCCGAGAGTGTGTTGCCCGAGGGTGTGTTGGCGGCCCTGCGGCCTTTTACTTCGGAGGATTGGGGTGGATCCGCCGAACATGTCACTGCAAACATTCACCCCGACAACGTGCGCTTGGCCATCGATGCGGCGCAAACCTTGGGTTTGCGGGTGGCAGGTGTTGACCTGATTTCCAACG
>JBIKHW010000134.1:0-8378 GCA_044361935.1 Limnohabitans sp.
ACCCTGCTGTGGGCGTTGGCGCTGTTCACCGGGCAGTGGCGCAGCCTGGATGCATCTAGCTTGGCCCTTCTGGCCTTGTCCGGCTTGATTGGCATCTTCATCGGCGACACCGCGCTGTTTGCCTGCATGAACCGGCTGGGGCCGCGCCGCAGCGGGGTGCTGTTTGCCACACACGCCATTTTTTCTACCTTGCTCGCTTGGTTGTTTCTGGGCGAAACCCTTTGGGGCTGGACCTTGGTGGGGGGTGGTTTGCTGGTCTCGGGTGTGATGGTAGCCATTGTATGGGGCCGCCGCGAGACTGAAACCCACGCCTGGGAAAACACCCAAGGCAGCTTGATGACGGGGGTCTTGCTGGGTCTGCTGGCTGCGGTCTGTCAGTCGGTGGCCACCTTGATGATCAAGCCCTTGATGGCTTCGGGCGTGGACGCGGTGGCGGCGTCTGCCGTGCGCACCAGCGCCAGTTTTTTGGCGCACCTGGCGCTGCTGTGGGCTGGTGCGCAGGTGGCGCGTGTGCAAAACCCTTTGAGCGCCAAAACCCTGTTCAACACCTGGGCCAGTGCCACCGTGGCCATGGCGCTGGGCATGACCTTGATTTTGCAGGCCCTGCACACCGGGCAAGCCAATTTGGTGGGCATTTTCTCGTCGCTTACCCCCATCTTGCTGCTGCCGCTGCTGTGGGGTGTGTACCGCCGCCGCCCGGCCTGGGGGGCATGGGGTGGGGCGGTCTTGGCGGTGCTTGGGGCGGCCTTGATATTGCAGCGCTGAACAAGCCTCAGCCTGAGGATGCGGCGCTTTGGCTGGGCAGCCAGGGCCTGCCTTCAAGCCCAGTTTTTTTGCCGAATGTCCTCAAAATACCCTGCCAGTGACTGCACCAATCGGGCCTGTTCGGTTTGCAGTTTTTGTGCAGGCATCTGGTCGTGTTGCCCGGTGAAGGGGCAGACCACCTCGGTCTTCAAACCGCTCATTTGTTCCAGTACTGACATGCCCCAAAATGGCACCGACACCGGGCAATAACCGCCTTCGTGCGTCATGACCACGCGGCCTTGGGCATGCTTGCGGGCCATGTCCAGCACCGCATCGGTCATCCAGCGAAAGGCCACGCCGTCGAGCATCATGCGGCCCAGGGGGTCAAAGCGCCCTGCGTCGTAGCCGCAGGCCACGATGATCAACTGGGGTTTGTAGGCGTCCAGTGCAGGCAGGATGATTTTTTCGAACGACTCGCGGTAAGCCCCAAAGCCGCAGCCGGGCGGTAGCGGCACGTTGAGGTTGTAACCAGCACCCGTGCCTTGGCCCAGTTCATCGGCCTCGCCCTTCACGAACAAATAGCCTGCTTGTTGGTGCACTGAAATCGTCAGCACATCGCTGCGGTTTTCAAAACATTTTTGGGTGCCGTTGCCAAAGTGCACGTCCCAGTCGACGATGGCTACGCGCTGCAGGCCATGCACCTCGATGGCGTGGGCAGCGGCCAGCGCCGCATTGGCAAACACGCAAAAGCCCATGCCCTGCTCGGGCTCGGCATGGTGGCCTGGGGGGCGCGTCAGGGCATAGGCCATCTGGGCGTGTCCCTGCATCACGGCATCCACGGCCGTGAGGGCACAACCGGCCGAGCGTCGGGCTGCTGCCCAGCCGTTGGACGAGATGGGTGCGCCAATGCCAGTGTCGCCACCACCGGCCAGAGCAATCTGTTCGACCTTGGCCACATAGCTGGCACTGTGCAGGCGGGTGAGTTCGTGCACCTGCGCGTCCCGTGCAGGGATGACCTTCAGATCGTGCATCAGGCCCGATTGCTGAATCAGGTTGTGCAGACGCCGCTTGGGATCCGCATTCTCGATGTGGCGGTTGTAAGGCTCCACAAAGCCACCGGGCTTGAGCATGAGGGCATAGTTGCCTGGGTCGTGCCAAAAGCACAGCTCATCGGTCAAATAGGCGGTGGTGGACATAAAAGAGGTCAGCCTTTTCGGAAAGAGACAAGTCGGGACAGCCAAGGCCAAATCAGCATCAGAGCCATGACGGCCAAGATGCTCGCCGAGATGGGGCGTTCGATGAAGGGCATCAAGGAGCCGTCGCTGCGACCCAGTGCCTGCCGCAAGGCCGACTCCAGCGTATCGCCCATGACCATCCCCAAAATCAGCGGAATGGTGGGAATATTGGCCCGTGCACACACCAACCCGAAGACGCCGAACACCGTGGCAATCAGCACGTAATACATCGAATTGGCCGCCGAGTAGGCGCCCACAAAGCACAGCGCCAAAATGGCCAATCCCAAAATGCGTGGGTTCACATAAGCCAAACGGGCCAGGGGTTTGACGCACACGATGAGCAAAATCAGGATGATCACGTTGATGACCAGCAAGGCCGTCAGCACACCATTGATGATTTCAGGGCGGTCCATGAACAGCGAGGGGCCCGGCACGATGCCGTGTACAACAAACACACCCATGATGATGGCGGTGATGGCATCGCCCGGAATGCCCAGCGTCAGCACCGTGATCATGGCGCCACCCGAGTTGGAGTTGTTGGCGCTCTCCGCCGCCACGATGCCTTCGGGGTTGCCTTCGCCAAAGGGCGTTTTGTCCTTGGCTCCGCGCTGTGCCCAGAAGTAAGCCAGCGAGGTAGACAAGGCCGCACCCACGGCAGGCAAAACCCCGATGGCCGAGCCCAGGAACAGGCCCTTGCACAAAGTTTTCGGGTATTTGAAGGGCTCTAAAAAGGCCCGCCATGACACGCCTGCACGGCCAATCAGGGAAGAGTCAAACGTGGGTACTGGCGAGCTGACCATGACCAAAGCCTGCGCCATGCCGAACATGCCCACCGCCACCGGCACTAGCGGGATGCCGCTGAGCAAGGCGGGGATTCCCAGGGTGTAGCGCTGTTCGTTGGAGTTGGGATCGATGCCCACCGTGGCCAGGAAGAAGCCCAAGCACATCATCATCATGGCGGATGCAAACTGGCGTTGATAGGCCTTGCCCACGCACAGGCTGGCCAGCAAGATGGCCATCACGGTTTCTGGTGCGCCAAATTTGGCCGCAAAACCCGCCAGTGGGCGTGCGGCCAGGCCCAGCAGCAAGGCGCTCACAATGCCGCCAATGAAGGCCGACATGAAGGCCAGCGACAAGGCCCGTTGCGCTTGACCGTTCTTGGCCATAGGGTAGCCATCGAACATGGTCATGATGGACGAGGCTTCGCCGGGCGTGCGAATCAGAATGGACGTGACCGCGCCGCCGTAAAAGGCCCCGCAGTACACCCCCAAAAGCAAGGAAATGCCCGCCAGCGGGGCCATGCCGTAAGTGAATGGCAGCAGCACGGCAATTGTCACGCCAGGCCCCACGCCGGGCAGCACGCCCACCACAATGCCAAGGGCCGAGCCCATCAACAAATACAGCACGATTGGCCAAGTGCTCAGCGCCGCAAAACCCTGCGACAAGCTTTCAAAAAAATCCATGCTCAGATCAACCAGCCGTGTCCGAAGTGGACTTTGAGGAGTTTCAGAAACACCCACCACATGACCAAGGCCAGGGGCAGGCTCAGCGCCCAGGTGGTGCGCCAGGCAAAGCCCAGCACCCGACTGCTGGCCACCAGGAAGAGTAGGGTGCTGCTCAGATAACCCAGCCAGGGCACGGCCAGCATGTAAAGGCCAAACAGCCCCAGCACGGCCCAGGCCAGGCCCATGCGGGCCTGACTGGAGTCGAGTTCATCCGAGTCCTTGAGTTCGAGGGCATCGCGGCGGTTGAACACCTCCACCAGACCGGCCAGGGCCATGAGCCCCAGCGCCAGCATCGGAAAAAAGGCCGCTGACTCGTACCAAAACGCGGTTTTCGGGTAAGGCACGATGAGCTGGCGACTGGCCATGAGCAGATTGCCCGCCATCAGTGCCAAGACCAGCAGCAATACCCGGTCCCATGACCAACCGCGAACGCTTGTCTCAGGCTTCATCGTCACTTTTTGGTCATGCCCAGTTCGGCCATCAGCTCGCCAATCCATTTGGCGTCTTCAGTGACGCGCTTGCTCATTTGGTCGGCGGTCATGGGGAAGGCGGGGATACCGGCTTTCTTGAATTGGTCTTGCACGGCCTTGTCTTTGAGCGATTCCATCATCACGCTCGAGAGCCTGTTGATGATGTCCTTGGGCACGCCCACGGGTGCGGCCATGCCACCCCAGGTGTAGAGGTCACCATAGCCTTCTTCGGCGGGAGTTGCGGCGTTCGGGAAGACAGGGTTACGTTGTGGGCCCCAAGCGGACAAGATTTTGATCTGACCGGCCTTGGCATAAGAGATGGCCCCTTCAGCCCCGGCGGTGGTCAGGTCGGCATCACCCGCGACCAGTTCCTTGGCGCTGGGGTTCGGAAAAGCCACGACCTTGTAGGCCCAGCCGTCTTTCTTGGCAATCCTGGCGGCGATCAGCGCTGGCACGGCAGCGGGGGCATAACTGCCAATCACCACGGGCTTGCCGCTTTTCTTGGCCCAGGCGGCAAATTCCTTGAGGTTGGTGGCCGGAATGTCGCCACGCGCAGCCAACACGAAGTCGTTGATCAGCATGCCGCCGACCGACTGGTAGTCGCTGAGTTTGTAGGGCGTATTGCCGGCGATGATTTGCGAAATGCCAGGGCCAGGCGTCCAGGTGCCGATGGTGTAGCCATCGGGTTTGGCGCGGGTCATCTCGGCAAAGCCCACCACGCCGCCTCCGCCGGGCTTGTTGATCACTTGCACCGGCACGCCCAGGCGCTTGCTCATGCCTTCTGCGACCAGGCGAGTCACCACGTCCATGTCGTTGCCCGGCGGATAGGGGTAGATGATTTCGATAGGTTTGCTGGGCCACTTGTCTTGTGCCATGGCGGGCAGGGCGGCTGCGGTGGCCAATGCGGCCAGGGCGATCAAACGGATGCGGTGGTTCATGAGTGTCTCCTGTTGGTGGGGTGAAGTGAAATCAAACTTTTTCGGCGGCCGTGAACGCGATGTGCAAGATGCGCAGGGTCTCGTCCACATCCTGGCGCGTGAAGACCAAGGGCGGCGAAAGGATGAGGCGGTTGCCTTGTACGCGGATGATGGCGCCCGCTTCACGGGCTGTGCCCACCAGTGCCTGGATGTAGGGCGAGGGCGGCATGAGCATGGCTTTGCTGGCCTTGTCGGTGACCAGTTCAACGGCGGCCATCATGCCTTTGCCGCGCACTTCACCCACATGGGCGTAGTGCGCCAGTTCTTGCAGCTTGTCTTGCATGTAGGCCCCTACGCGGCTGGCATTGCCCGGCAGGTCTTCGCTGGCCACAATGTCCAGATTCGCGTTGGCCGCAGCGCAGGCCAGGGCATGGCCCGAATAGGTGTAGCCGTGCATCAGCGCAGCGGGAACGCCAGGCTGGTTCCAGGCGCTGGACACCCGTTCGTTGATAAGCGTGGCGCCCAGGGGCACATAGCCCGAATTGATGCCCTTGGCCATGGCCATGATGTCAGGGGCCACGCCCCAGGCGCGGGCACCGCACATGGCACCGATGCGGCCAAAGCCGGTCACGATCTCGTCGCTGATGAGCAAGATGCCGTGCTGGTCCAGCAGTTGGCGCAGACCTGGCCAATAGCTCTCGTGCGGCACGATCACGCCGCCTGCGCCTTGCACCGGCTCGGCCACCAGGGCGGCTATGTGCTCGGCACCGACCTGCTCGATCAGCTGGGCCAGCTGGTCCAGGCACAGCTGCGCGAGCCGGGCCGGGTCGGTTTCGTTCCAGGGGTTGCGGTAGGTGTAGGGCATTTCTGCCAGGTGGCAGCCAGGCAGGAGCGGCTCGTAGGCGCTGCGGAACATCGGGTTGCCGTTGATGGATGCGCCACCAAAATGCACCCCGTGGTAGCCCCATTTGAGCGAGATGAACTGGTGGCGCTCGGGCTGGCCTTGCAGCTTCCAGTATTGGCGTGCCAGTTTGAGCGCGGTTTCCACCGCGTCCGAGCCGCCCGAAGAAAAGAACACCTTGTTCATCTTCTCTGGCGCAAACATGCGCATCAGCCGCGCCGAAAGTTCGATGGCGGGCGGATTAGAGGTGTTCTGGAAGGTGGAGTAGTAAGCCAGCTTGTCCAACTGCGCCTTGATGGCGTCGATGACCTCGGGCCGGTTGTGCCCGATGTTGACATTCCACAAAGAGGCGACGGTGTCCAGGTAGCGCTTACCGTCGATGTCGTAGACGTGCACCCCTTCGCCCCGGTCAATGATCAAGGGCGGCGCAGCTTGCACCGCCTTGGGGTCGATCATGGGGTGGTACATGTGCTGCGCATTGGCGCTGCGGATGTCAATGCTGTTGGGGTTCATGCCTCAAGCATAGGCAGCAAGGGGGTAATGGAAAAAATCCATTATCCTCAGGTCTTTCCCGTAGACAGGCTGTTGCAAAAATGGGTTTTCCCAAAGCATCCTTGGCGGCTGCTGACCCGCTGCCCCATTTTGAAAATCCGCAGTCGATTTTCGATTTGCTCAATTTTCAGCTGTTCGAGTTCCTGGGCATCAGTGGCTCATTGGTCACGCGCATCTGCGAAAACGAGTACGGCATCACCCGTGAAGAGTGGCAGTTCGCGGCCATGTTGGCCGAACTTGGGGGCATGTCGCCTTCGGACTTGGCGGCCCGCACCACGGTGGACCGGTCGCAAACCTCTAAGACCTTGCGTGGCCTGATGGCCAAGGGCCTGGTGGACCGCCAGCCCGTGCCCGGGGATCGCCGCAAGGCCAGGGTCCAGCTCAACGAGGCCGGTGAGCAGTTGTACCGGCAGATTTTCCCCCGCGTGGTCCAGGTGCACAACGAGGTGATGCAAGACCTCAGCACCGACGAACGCGAGGCCTTGGCCCGGGCCATGCACATCCTGCGTGCACGCGCATTGGCCGTGGCGCAAAGGCACAAGCCCGAAGGTGCAGCCGGACGCAGACTGGGTGGCAGCCGCGCCCGGTGGAAGTCGACACCCTTGGCCGATTAAGCCCTCAGGTCCTCGCGGATCAGGTCAGCCGCTTTTTCGGCCAGCATGATGATGGGCGCGTTAGTGTTGCCTGACACGATGCGCGGCATGACTGCGCCATCGACCACACGCAGACCTTGCACACCGTGCACCCGCAGCCGGGCATCGACCACGGCCATCGGGTCATTGGCCGGGCCCATGGCGCAGGTGCCCACCGGGTGAAAAATGCTGCCAGCGCGGCGGCGAACCCAATCGAGCAGATCGTCATCACTTTGGGCGGCTGCACCGGGTTCATGTTCTTGCACGACGAAGTCGGACAGTGGTGACTGGCTAGCGATCTCGCGCATTTTTCTCACCATCTGCACGGCCAGGCGCTGGTCGTTTTCGGCGCTCAGGTAGCCCGCTTGGATCTCGGGCTTGACCAAGGGGTCGGCGCTGCGAATCTGAATACGCCCTCGGCTTTCGGGCCGCAAAATGCAGGCCGACAGGGTGATGCCCGGAAAAGGGTGAGGCGGTTGATGGGGGCGGTCAAAGCTGACCAGACCAAAATGGATTTGCACATTGGGCCAGTCGGGCTGCTGGGCATTGTCCACAGACAAAAAGGCCCCGGCCCGGTAAACCCCGGTGGCCAAAGATCCCGTGCGGGTGAGCTGGTAGCGCAGGAAGTCGCGTGCACTGCGCCAACGGCTGTTGGCCACATCGTTCAGGGTCTCCACCCCTTCGCAGCGAAAGGACGGGCGCACCTGCAAATGGTCTTGCAGATTTTCGCCCACGCCAGGCAAATCGGCGATGGTCGCAATTTGGTGCTGGGCCAGCAAAGCAGCTGGGCCAATGCCAGACAGCTGCAAGAGTTGCGGTGACTGGATGGCACCTGCGCAAAGCACCACTTCGTGCCGGGCATGCAGGCTGTGGCTTTGGCCGTTTTGAAGCCATGCCACGCCTTGTGCCCGCTGACCCTGCATCAGGATGCGGGTGACCTGTGCACCGCTGATGACCTGCAGGTTGGGGCGCTTCATGGCGCGACGCAAATACGCCCGCTCGGTGCTCATGCGCTGGCCGTGACGCGTGTTCATGCGAAAGTAGCCCGCCCCCGAGTTGTCACCGCCGTTGAAGTCGGTGGTGGACGGGATGCCGCATTGACCAGCGGCCGCGACAAACGCATCCGACAGTGGGTCATGGGGCACCTCAGAGACCCACAAAGGTCCCTGTTGGCCATCACCGGGATGGGCACGGTCGGTGTTCATGGCCCGCTGGAAATACGGCAACACATCGGCCCAAGACCAACCCGGGTTGCCCAATGCTTGCCAACGGTCGTAGTCCTGTTGGTGACCGCGCAAATACAGCATGCCGTTGATCAAGCTGGAGCCACCCGGCCCCTTGCCCCGGGGCCAGGGCAGCCGCCGATCGGCCATGCCAACTTCGGGTTCTGTTTCAAATTGCCAATCGTGCGCCGGGTTGCCG
>JBIKHW010000003.1:0-28882 GCA_044361935.1 Limnohabitans sp.
ACCCCGATCGTGCGAGTGTCCTGATAAACGGCTGTTCAGCGACCTTCGGCGCTCACATTTGCCTGTCCCGAAGGAGGGAGGCATCCATAGCATCTTGATCCGGGATCCAGTGCGTACTGGTGACGGTGGCGAAGGGCAGGCGCGAACACTGGATCCCGGGTCTTCGCACGAGATGACCCATAGCTTGTTTTCGCAGACGGGGCATCATCATCGGACCGGATCAAGCCGGTTGCAACCAACGGGTGGTCAGGCTTTGCCATCGGGCCCACAGGCGCTCGTGCAGCTTGGGGTTTTGCACCACTTCGGCGCGGTAAAAGGATGGGCAGAGCGTGGCCGCATGGGCGTTTTCGCCGCACAGGCCGCAGCCCACGCAGCCGTCGATCACGGTGGCCACCGGGTCCACCTTGAGGGGGTCGGGGTTGTCTTTGAGCGTGAGGGTGGGGCAGCCCGACAGGCGAATGCAGGCGTGGTCGCCGTTGCACACGTCTTCGTCCACGCCGTATTTCACACGTTCCACCCGCTTGCCTTTGGACAGCAGCGAAGCCAGCCAGGGCTTGATGCGGCGCTGACGCTCCAGCTGGCATTCGCCTTCGGCCACGATGACTTTGAGGCCCTGAAACTCGGTGGTGAAGGCCTCCGTGAGTGTGGCCTGCACGTGGCTGACTTCATAGGTGTGCACCGTGCGCAGCCACTGCACGCCCAGGCCTTTGAGTGTGGACTCGATGGTCTGGTTGGTGTGCACCATGCTCTGGCGCTTGTCGCCCGCCAGTTCTTTGGCGATGTCGGTAGGCGTGTTGATGATGTCCTGCGTGCCGGTGGCCGAGGTGTAGCCGTTCTTGAAGATCAGCAGCACCGCGTCGTCGCCGTTGAACAGTGCACTTTGCACACCGGTGAGCAAGCCGTTGTGCCAAAAGCCGCCGTCGCCCATGACCGACAAAACGCGCCGCTTCATGAGTGGGGACACGCCCGCTCGGCTGGCCAAACTCATGCCGTAACCCAGGATGGAGTGGCCCACCGAAAACGGCTCGAAGGTGGCCAGCGCATGGCAGCCGATGTCGCCCGAGATGTGCACCGGACCGACGTCTTGCTGGGCCAGCTTGAGGGCCGAGAACACGGGCCGCTCCGGGCAGCCAATGCACATGCTCGGTGGCCGCGCAGGCAGTGGGCTGCCCAAAAGGGCTTGCACTTGTTGGCGGCGCTCGCCGTTGGTGGTCAGCCATTGGCGCGTGGATTCGGGCACGGCGTCAGGTTGATGACGCTCAAGAAACTTCAGCAGTCCTTGGGCCATCACCTCGGCGGTGTACTCGCCGCCTGAGGGCAGCATGTCTTTGCCGTGCAGCGGGGTTTGCAGGTCCAGGCGGCGCAGCATCAGGGCCAGTTCTTGCTCGATGTATTCGGGCTGGCCTTCTTCGAGCAGCAGCACGGCCGATTTGTCTTTGCAAAAATTCACCAGTTCGTCCGGCACCAGCGGGTAGGTGACGTTGAGCACCAGCACCGACAGGCTGGACACGCCAAACGCATCGGCCAAGTTGAACTGTTGCAGGGCACGCATCAGCGTGTTGTACAGGCCCCCTTGCACGATCAAACCCAGATGGCGGTGGGTGCTGCCTTCAAAGTGCTCGTTCAAAAGCTGCTCGGCAATGTATTGGCGGGCGGCGGGCAGGCGGTGCTCGACTTTGCGCTTTTCTTGTGCAAAGGTCACGGGCGGGTGCGCCAAGCGCATGTAGTTGAAACCTGCGGGTTCGTTGATCAGGTGTTTTTTGGAGAGTTTGGGGGCCTGGTTGTCCTTGGCCACAAACTGGCCGCGCACATGGCAGGCGCGGATGCGCAACTCCATCATCACCGGCATGTTGGACGCTTCGGACAGCCGGAAACCGTGCTCGACCATGTTGACCATTTGGCCCAACTCGGGCCGGGGGTCCAGCAGGCACATGCCCGACTTGAGGGCATAAGCATGTGTGCGCTCTTGAATGACGCTGGCACCCTCGCCATAGTCTTCGCCCACCACGATCAGCACGCCGCCCGTCACACCGGGTGAGGACAAATTGGACAGCGCATCGGCGGCTACGTTGGTGCCCACAATCGACTTCCAGGTCACCGCGCCGCGAATGGGGTAATGGATGGACGCGCCCAACATGGCCGCGGCTGAGGCTTCATTCGAGCAGGCTTCCACATGCACGCCCAGCTCGTCCATATAGGGCTTGGCCTGCACCATCACATCCAGCAGGTGCGAGACCGGTGCGCCTTGGTAGCCGCCCACATAGCTCACGCCTGATTGGAGCAGGCCCTTGGTGATGGCCAGGATGCCCTCACCGTGAAAGACCTCGCCATCGCCCATGCGCAGGGCCTTGATTTCTTCGTGAAATGAAACTTCCAAAGCACGCTCCTTGCGTTGTTGCAGTCCATGGCCATCCCCTTGTAGGAGACCACCCTGTGGGCGATGGGCGTGGCACACGCCCTAGAAAACCATCGCCCACGGGGTAGGCTCTTACAGGGACAAACGGACCATCTTACGTATAAGTGCATAAAATATTTGGAATAAATGGTATGCACTGAATGAATATCAAAGACTTGGACCTGAACCTGCTGCGCTTGTTTGACGCGGTCTGGCGCACCCGCAGCGTGAGCCTGGCCGCACAGCAACTGGGCATGTCGCAACCTGCGGCCAGCCAAGGCCTGGCGCGATTGCGCAGTGTGCTGGGCGATGCCCTGTTTGAGCGCAGCGGCGCGGGTGTGCGGCCCACGCCCCGTGCCGACCGGCTGGCGCAAGCGGTGCAATTGGCCTTGGGCACCATCGAAGAGGCGCTCAATGTGTCTCAGGTGTTTGACCCCATGCGCTCGGAACGCGTCTTGCGTGTGCATTTGAGCGACATTGGCGAAGCCCGGTTTTTGCCCGAGCTGGTGTTGGCGCTGCAGCACCATGCGCCGGGCATGCGGCTCGAAGCCATGCCGCTGGCGCACGACAAAATTGGCCCAGCCTTGGACAACGGCCAGCTGGATTTGGCGATTGGCTTTTTGCCCGAAGTGACCGAGACCTTGCAACAGCCTTTGCTCAGTGACCGTTATGTGTTGCTGCTGCGCCAAGGTCACCCGGTGGCCAAGCGCTGGTCGCAACTTCAAAAAGCACTCATTGCGCCCGACGCCGATCAGGCTTTGCTGGCCGAGCTGGAATTCGCCGCCGTGCGCACCCATTCAGACACGCTGCGCATTCTGGACTTGATGCATTGGCAGCATCGACTGCGCTTGACGGTGAGCCACTTTTTGTCGCTGCCCGGCATCGTGCGCAGCAGCGATTTGGCGGTCTTGATGCCACGCAACTTTGCGCAAGGCTTTGCCGAGGCGGGCGCATTGGCCCTGATCGAGCCCGATTTGCCCCTGCGCGACTTCACCGTGTCCATGCACTGGAGCGCCCGCTTCGACAAAGACCCCTGCTTGCAGTGGTTGCGAAGCACCGTGTCCGGATTGTTCGGCACCATCCCCAACACCCTGGAGGTCAAGCCATGAGCACTTTCAAACCCTACTTGAGCGCCATCGAGGCGCCCAGCCTGGCCGAGGTGCAGGCACTGCCCGGCCTCACGCTCTTGGAATTTGGCACCGAATGGTGCGGCCACTGCCGTGCTGCGCAGCCCCTGATCTCACAGGCTTTGGCCTTGCACACCGACACAGAGCAGCCTAGGCAGCACCTCAAAATCGAAGACGGCCCGGGCCGTGCGCTCGGACGCCATTACCGCGTCAAGCTTTGGCCTACGCTGGTGGTTTTGTGCGATGGGCAGGAGGTGGGGCGGCTGGTGCGGCCTGCAGCCGCGCAGGATGTACTGGCAGCCTTGTCCGTCTGATTTTGCTTGGGCGGCTTATCCGGCCAGCAATGCCCCCGCATCTTCGTACCAATACATCAACGCATCGTCGTAGCTTTCCCACACACAACCATTGCAACCGCGCCCGCAGCACGAGGTCGGTTCCGGAGGGGGCTCTCTGAAATCGTGGCCCGCCGCTTGCAAGCGTTCCTGAAATTGCGCAATGCCCCGGCGCACAGACGCGCGTTGGGATGCGTAGGGGTCGATGATGGGGTGTTCGTTGCCTTCGGTCATGCCCAATTGTCGGGCATGGTTCGGGTGTTTGTAGGTCGGTGGCTTCAGCCCCGACACAGTGGAGCACTTGCCTTTGTCGGGGCTGAAGCCGCCGACCTACTGACCGATGCTCACTTGTTGGCCTTGCACCACCGTGTGCGCAATCAAGCGCTCATCGCCCAGAACGATCATGGCGAACAGCCATTCGGCCAGTGTCTCGGTTTGGGCGGTGCGCCTTGCCAGCAAGGGCGTGGCTTGGGGGTTGAGCACAACAAAGTCGGCTTCGCAGCCGGGCAGCAGGTTGCCCACTTTGCCGCTCAGATCCAACGCGGCGGCAGCCCCCGCAGTGTGTTGCCACCACAGGTGTTCGGGGGCCAGGCTGACTCCGGGGCGGCCCACACTTTGCCGCGCGACCGTGTAGGCCGCGTGCATGGTTTGAAAGGGGCTGAAGCTGGTGCCGCCGCCCACATCGCTGGCCAGGCCGTAGCGCAAACCAGCTGCGTCGGAAGCGAGGTAGTCGAAGAAACCACTGCCCAAAAACAGGTTGCTGGTGGGGCTGACGGCGGCTGTTGCGCCCACATCGGCCATGCGCTGCCGATCGGTCTCGTCCAGGTAGATGCAATGCGCGTACACCGAGCGCTGGCGCAAGAGGCCAGCTCGGTCGTACACGTCCAAGTAGCTGCGTGCCTCGGGAAACAGTTCGTGCACCCAGCGGATCTCGTCCACGTTCTCGGCCACGTGAGATTGGATCCACACCTCGGGAAACTGTTGCGCAATCTCGCCCGCGCCATGCAGTTGCTCGCGGGTACTGGTGGGCGCAAAGCGCGGAGTGATGGCGTAGCCTAGGCGGTCCACGCCGTGCCAGCGGCGGATCAGGTCTTCGGTCTGGCGCAAGCTCAAAGCCGTCTTGGTGTCGCGCAGGCCCTCGGGGCTGTGGCGGTCTTGCAGCACCTTGCCGGTGACCATGCGCAGGCGACGCTTTTGGGCCTCGGCCATGAACACATCGACCGATTCGGGGTGGGCGGTGGCAAAGCACAGCGCGGTGGTCACGCCATGGCGCATCAGTTCATCCAGAAAGAAGCTGGTCACTTCGTGCGCGTAGGCCGGGTCAGAAAACTGCTTTTCGTGCGGAAAGGTGTAGTGCTCCAGCCATGGCAGCAAGCCTTCGGCGGGCGAGCCGATCACATCGGTCTGCGGGTAATGGATGTGCAGATCGACAAAGCCGGGCGCAATGCACAGGCCGGGCCAGTGGTTAACGGGCAGGTCGGGGTAGTGCGGTGCCAGCTCGCTGTAGGGGCCGATGGCCTGAATGCGCACAATGCCGTCGGACTCGCGGGCGGTCACCAGCAGGCCGTCACTTTCGTGGCGGGTCTTGGGGGTTTTCGGGTCAGGAAACCACAACAGGCTCGCACGCCAGCCTTGCAAATTAGAGAGGGAGTCGAGTGTCATGGAGCGGAGAGGCCGGTCATCAAATGGTCATTTAATTGGGATCTGACCCCAATTAATTTAATTGGGATCTGACCCCAATTAAAGAAGTCGTCATGCGGCAAGGATAGCGTTCAACACGCGCTCAGGCGTGGCGGGGGTGTCGAGGTGGATGGGCGTGCGGCCTGGGCGCGTGGCACCGATGGCGTCGCGCAGCGCTTCCAACACGCTGATGGCCAGCATGAAGGGCGGTTCGCCCACGGCCTTGCTGCCGCCCACAGTGTCCTCGCGGTTGGCCTCGTGCCACAGCTCAATGTTCAGCTGCGCGGGCATGTCGGCTGCGGTGGGAATTTTGTAGGTGCTCGCGCCCTTGGTGAGCAGTTCGCCTTTGGCGTTCCACACCAGCTCTTCGGTGGTGAGCCAGCCCAGGCCTTGCGCGAAGCCGCCTTCGATCTGGCCGATGTCGATCTCGGGGTGCAGCGAGTGCCCCACGTCGTGCAGGATGTCGGTGCGCAGCACGCGGTATTCACCCGTCAAAGTGTCGATGGCCACTTCGCTGCACGCCGCACCGTAGGCGAAGTAATAAAACGGCCGTCCGGTCAGGGTCGTGCGGTCGTAGTGGATTTTGGGCGTGGCGTAAAAGCCGTCGCTCCACAGCTGCACGCGCTGGCCATAAGCGTGTTGTACGGCCTCGGTGAAGCTGCGCTGGCGCATGGGCGTGATGACCTGGCCGTCTTCAAAACGCACGGCATCGGCGCTGCAACCATCGGCCTTGGCGATGCAGGCGGCGATGTTCTGGCGCACCTGCAAGGCGGCGTTTTCTGCGGCGCGGCCATTGAGGTCGGTGCCGCTGGAGGCCGCTGTGGCGCTGGCGTTGGCCACTTGGTCGGTGTCGCTGGCGCTGGCCTGCACTTGGGCGGCGGGCAAGCCCAGCACACGGGCCACCAAGCCACACACCTTGGTGTGCAGGCCCTGGCCCATTTCGGTGCCGCCGTGGTTCACGCGCACGCTGCCGTCGGTGTAGACCGAGACCACCGCACCGGCTTGGTTGAACTGCGTGGCGGTGAAGCTGATGCCGAACTTGACCGGCGTGAGCGCCAGGCCTTTTTTGATCACGCTGTGCTGGGCGTTCCAATCGCTGATGGCTTGGCGCCGCGCACGGTAGTCGCAGCGCTCGGCCAGTTGCGTCATCAGCGGGTGCAGGATGTTGTCTTCGACTTTCATGCCGTACGGCGTGGTGTCGCGCTTGTTTTCACCATCCGCCACACCGTACAGGTTGGCCAGTCGCACATCGAGCGCGTCTACGCCGAGGTGGCGGGCGATGTCGCCCATCACGGTTTCGATCAACAGCACGCCCTGCGGCCCGCCAAAGCCGCGGAACGCGGTGTGGCTTTGGGTGTGCGTCTTGCAGCGGTGCGAAGTGATGTGCAGGTCGCTCAAAAAATATGCGTTGTCGGTGTGGAAAATCGCGCGGTCGGCCACCGGGCCACTCAGGTCGGCGCTGTGGCCGCAATGGACCAGTTGCACCGAATCCAAACCCAGCACGCGGCCCCTCGCATCAAAGCCCACCTGCCAGTCGTGGCTGAAAGGGTGGCGTTTGCCGGTGATCAGGATGTCGTCACCCCGGTCCAGCCGCATCTTGACCGGCCGCCCAAACTTGTGCGCGGCCAGCGCCGCCCACACGGCCAAATGCCCGGCCTGCGTTTCTTTGCCGCCAAAGCCACCGCCCATGCGCCGGCACACCACGCGCACCTGCGATAGCGGGATGTGCAGCGCATGCGCCACCCAGTGCTGCACCTCGCCCGGGTGCTGCGTGCCGCTGTGGATCAGCCAGTGGCCGTTTTCTTGCGGGATGGCATAGGCGATCTGGCTTTCCAAATAAAAGTGCTCTTGCCCGCCGATCTCCAGCGAGCCTTGCAGGCGGTGCGGGGCTTGGGCCAGCCCCTGCGCCGCATCGCCGCGCTGTACCGTGACTTTGGGCAGCACAAAGCTGCCCGCTTGTTGGGCCTCGCGGGCGTGCACCAGGGGCGCTGCTTGCGTGGTTTGCAGACGCATCTGGCGGGCCGCCTGTCGCGCCTGCGTGTGGCTGTGCCCCATCACCAAGCCCATGACCTGACCCACGTGCATGAGCTGCGGCCCGGCAAAGATGGTTTCGTCGTGCACAAAGGTGGCCAGCAGCGGGTCGCCGGGGATGTCTTGTGCGGTGACCGTGCCCACCACGCCGGGCGCGGCCAGCACCGCCTCCAGGTCCATGGCGATCAGTTGTGCGTTGGCCAAGGGGCTCATCAGCGGCGCGGTGTGAAGCGTGCCCTCGACCAGCGGCAGGTCGTCGATGTAGCTGGCGCGGCCTTGGACCTGTGCGGTGGCGCTTTCGTGGAAGCGGTGGGTGCTGGTGTGGGTAACGTTGGATGGCGATTTCATGCGAGTGCCTCCAGTCGAATGGTCTTGTGCCCGGTGCTCTCCAGCCAGGCGCGGCGCAGCAGTTGGCCCAAGATGGTTCGGCGGTAATCGGCGCTGGCGCGCAAATCGCTGAGCGGCGCGAACTCTTGCTGAATGGCTTGTTGAGCCACCGCCAAAGTGGCTTCGTTCCAAGGCCGGCCGACCAGCGCGGCCTCGGTCTTCACGGCACGCGCAGGCGTGGCAGCCACACCACCTGCGCCGATGCGTGCTGCGGTGATGCGCCCATCTTGCACATGCAGTTGCACCGCCAAGCACACGGCCGAGATGTCATCTTCGTGTCGCTTGGACACCTTGTAAGCGCCCAGCCATTCGCCGGTTGCAGGGCGGGGCACCACCACCCAGGCCAGCACCTCGTCCGGGGCCAGCAAGCTTTGGCGGTAGCCGGTGTAGAACCGGTCCAGCGGCACATGGCGGTGCACGGTGCGGCCTTTTCTGTGGGCCATGAGCACCACCTGCGCACCCAGCGCGATCAAGAGCGGCATGCTGTCGCCGATCGGCGAGCCGTTGGCCACGTTGCCACCCAGCGTGCCCGACTGGCGCACCGGCCAACCTGCAAAGCGTTCGCCAAAGGGGGCGATGACCGGCCGGTCGGCGGCCAGCGCGTCAAACGCGTCTTGCAAATTCACCGCCGCACCAATGGCGATGTGCTGCGGGTAACGCTCCACCTGTCGAAGCTCGGCCACGCGGGTCAGGTCAATGATCTGCGGCATGCGGCGCAGGCCCTGTGTGATCCACAGCCCAGCATCGGTGGCCCCGGCGATCAGCTGCGCTTGCGGGTGCTGGGTGCGGGCTTGCAGCAAAGCGGGCAGGGTGCTGGGGCGCAGGTAATCGCCATCGGTTTCGGGGGTGGCTGCCAGCTGGTGCAGCGCCGCCACGATGGGCGTCTCATCCACGGCCTGCACGGCATCGGCGCTCAAGCTGCAAGCCGCCTGCACGATGGGCCGGTAGCCTGTGCAGCGGCACAGGTTGCCCGACAGAGCCTCATGGGCGCTGTGGCTGTCCACGGCCTGGCCCTGCGCCACGGTGCGCTGGTAGAGCGCAAACAGGCTCATCACAAAACCCGGCGTGCAAAAGCCGCACTGTGAGCCGTGGCACGCCACCATGGCTTGCTGCACTGGGTGCAGCCTGCCATCAGATTGGGCCAGATCAGCGGCGGTCCAAAGGGCTTGGCCGTCGATGGCGTGGGCGGGTTTGATGCAGCTGTTGACGGCGCGGTACAACAAACGCCCGTCCACGGCCTCGGCCACCACCACGGTGCAGGCCCCACAGTCACCCGCAGCGCAGCCCTCTTTGGTCGCGGTCAGGCGCAGGTCCTCGCGCAGCAGGTCCAGCAGGGTGCGGTCGGGGGGAACGTGATGGCGCTCAATAGCAGCATTGCGGTGCCAAAAACGCAGGGGGGCTTGGGGAATGGGGAGATGGTTGGGGTTCATGGACATCCTCCAGTTCGTGCTGCATGCTAGTCCAAAGTCGCCGGGGGAATATGCCCAAATCGTGATACGGGTTATGGGGCTTTAGGTATGGAGTGATCATGCCTGGACTGCCCATGTTTCAGATCGAGGAAGTCAAGGGCCATCGGAGTGTTTGCGTGCTGGCCAAGTGCGTTTTCCCAATGCAGCGCCCAAAGGTGCCGAGCCCGCAATGACGGACCGGAAGTTTGCATATTGGTTCGCTCAATTCATCACAGCCCCAAGGCTTTGCAGCACTGTCTGCTAGGGCGAACCACTAGCGAAATGGCACCCATATGTCGGTGTTTTGACATTCACGAACAATCGCGCTCCATAAAATGAGTCACCCATCTATTGATGGCATTTGGCGTTACCGAATGCCCATTTATGCACAAGGAGCCTGCATGCCCTCCAAAGACCCGCAACCTTTGAAAGTCGCCGATCCAGGGGCTTTTTTTTCCGGGCGCATCGGCCAAACGTTGACAGAATCCACGCCAAGTTGGTCGCCTCGTCTGGGTGCGCCACAAGGCAGTCCGAACATCATCGTGATCCTGCTTGACGACTTGGGTTTTTCTGACTTCGGTTGTTACGGTGGTGAGATTCAAACGCCGAACATCGACCGGCTGGCTGCACAGGGTTTGCGCTACACCAACTACACCACAGTGCCCATGTGCACGCCTGCCCGTGCGGCATTGCTGACGGGAAAGAACCCTCACAGCGTTGGCTGTGGCTGGCTGACCCACAACGATCCGGGCTATCCGGGCTACCGCGGCGAAATCTCCAAGGATGCGCCTTTGACGTCCGAGCTGTTGCGCGCACAGGGCTGGTCCACCATGGCCCTCGGCAAATGGCACAACACTTACGACCGCAACCTGCACAGCGCTGCTGACAACAGCGGCTGGCCCCTGCAACGTGGCTTCGACCGCTTCTATGGTTTCATGGGTGCCGAGACCAGCTACTACCAGCCCGACCGCATGCTTGAAGGCAATCAGCTGTCACGGGTGGATGGCTATCCGGAGGGCTACTTTGCCCCAGATGATTACACCAGCCGCGCGATCGCCTGGATCGCAGAAAACCGTGCCAATGCGCCGGACAAACCTTTCTTTACCTACCTTGCATTCCAGTCACCGCATACGCCGCACCAGGCCAAGCCCGAAGACCAAGCCAAATACAACGGTGTCTACGAAGCCGGTTGGGACGCCTTGCGGCTGGCACGTTTTGAGCGCCAACGTGCCATGGGGTTGATCGAACCCAACGCCGTACTGCCACCGCGCAATCCTGGCATCCCCGAATGGGACACGCTGCCAACCGAGCAGAAAGAACTTTACGCACGCTATATGGCCTGTTACGCCGGGCTGGTGGACAACGTTGATCAGAACGTCGGGCGCTTGATGGCCTTTCTTGAAAAAAGCGGCCAGCTGGACAACACGCTGATCATCATCACGTCGGACAACGGAGCCAACTCCATTGGTGGCCCCACTGGCGTGATGAACCTGCAGGACCGTCGCCAGGGCTTTCCGGAAGACGCTGCGCTGGTACGCCGCCTGGTGGAGACGAACGCCGTCGGCGACGATGCCACTTACGCGGCTTACCCCAGCGGCTGGTCCCAGGTCTCCAACACGCCATACCGGTTTTACAAGCGCACACCCATGGCCGGTGGCATCCGGGTACCTTTTGTCGTGCATTGGCCCAAGGGCTTGACCGACCCGGGTGGATTGCGTTCTCAATGGATCCACGTCACCGACGTGCTGCCGACCCTGCTCGACCTGACCGGTGGCAGCTATCCCTCGGTGCACAACGGTTACCGCACCCGTTCCATGGATGGCAAGAGCTTTGCCGCCTCGCTGCGCCAAATCGACGCACCGGTGCAACGCCAGCGACAGTACTATGAGCTGCAGGGCAATCGGGGCTACATCAGTGGCGAGTGGAAAATCGTTTCGCTTCAACCGCCATTGCAGCCACTCGACCTGAGCAACTGGATGCTGTTCCACATCGCCAGCGATCCAACGGAGATAAAGGATGTGGCCGCTAGCCAGCCCGAGGTGCTGCAACGTCTGATGGCTGAGTTTGAGGCGGAAGCTACGGCGAATTACGTTTACCCCATCGACAACCGCGACGACCGGCGCGCCATCACATTACCGCCACACGAGTTGGTGCAAGCGCTTGTTCCACGCGACTTCTATCGCGAAAGCGAAGCCATCCCCGGTGTGACTGTTTCGCCCATGATCGCTGACCGAAATTTTGTGCTGCGCGCACAATTCGAATGGAGCACAGCTGACGAAGGTGTGATTGTGGCGATGGGCGACCACTTCAGCGGCATGGTGTTGTTCGTCATGGACGGTGCGCTGCACTTCACGTACCAACTTTGGTACCGCCCCATCGAAATTGCCCCCATCCGGCTCTCCCCGGGCGCACAGGACTTCGTATTGAATTACCGTGCCCTCGGCAATCGTCAAGGGCAGGGCCATTTCACATTGAACGGACAGGTCGTGGCTGCAGGGGCTGACCTTTCGCCCACGATGGTGAGGCTGCCCTCGGGCGGTCTGAGCGTGGGCATCAACAAGCGCCGAGCCATCAGCGAACGCTATGCCGATCGGGGTGCGTTCCGATACAGCGGTCAGATTGACAGGGTGAGGCTTGAGCCGGGTGACCAACCTGCCGACTCGCCAATGGTGCTGGACGAAGCGGCCGTGCAGGCCCGACTGCGGGCTGCAGCAAGTCAAACCTAACCAATACCCTTGACAGGATTCGCGTTGCTGTTGGGCGCGTAGGTGCCGTGAAAAAATCAATACGGCACCGCGCTCCTCATGGCCCGAGCAGGGCGCGGGTGATGCTGAGAATCCCTAAACCACAGGTCAGTACCACGCTCACGCGTCGAGCAGCTTGCCCGCCGTAGCGGGCAAACAACCTGTTGCCGAGCGTGTCGCCCAGCAACACCACTGGCAAGGCCAGAGCAAAAAGCAGCAGCACCGGCGCAGTGATGTGGCCGCCAAACAGATAAGCGCATGCCGCCATCAGGCACACCGTTAACAGCCCCAATGCGAGGGTCGCGCGGGACTGGCCCATGTCGGTTGCGGTGAGCATGAACAACACGACCACCGGCGGCCCGGCAATGCCCACGGCGCCACCCAACACCCCTGAAGCCAGCCCTGCCAGAGTCAGTGCTGGCAAAGTCAAGACTTGGGGACGGGGCGGTATCAGGAGCATGGCTGCCGACAAGGCCAGAACCAACAGACCCATCACAAGGCGCAGGCCTGCATCGCCTATGACGGTATGCAACCAGTAACCCACCGGCGTGCCCACCAAACCCGAGAGCAGCAAGGGCAGAAAAATCCGGCGCGAGACCTGGCCCCGCATTGCCGGTACATTCTTCAAAGTGGCGGCCAAGGCAAGCAGGATGTTCAGTACAACGGCCTGCTCGGGTGGAAACACCAAACTCAGCATGGGGACCGCAATGATTGAAAAGGCCCAACCGGTCATGGCTCGAATAACTGAGGCCAATAGCATGGATGTTCCAAGCCATAGCAGGCCTATCGGGCTGACGTCACCCATGTAGAAACTCACTGTTCAATGGATGGCGAGAGATGCCAAATACGTCGCCGCAGCTTGGCAATGGCTACACCGTATGCAATCCGATGCAAAAGTTGAAGCAACCGTGTGGCACCCATGTTCATCTGGAGTCGAATTCGAATTAGATTGCTGGCGAGGTTACCCGCCGTTCGAAGACTTTAATCGATCAGATAGATCGGCGATGACCAGCACAGATGGCCATCTTCCGTCACCGCTCGCACGTACAACGCGTCATCTTGGGCGACGTGCAATGGTACGTCGACCGTCTCCTGCATACGCAAGAGCGTGTTCTCTTCCGGCAAACGATACACGCGCACACGACGCGAAAGACCACCGGCCTCGAACCTTGTTTCTTCGATGCCCACCTCGTTGATCGGCAGCGTCATCTTCACCAGCTCGGTGCGCAGTTCAATCTCGCCCCCCTGTGCCTCGTACAGCCACAGCTCCACGCCTCCGAAGCCGCCGGTGGTGAGGTATTCCCAGCGCAAATGCTGCTTGTCTTTCAGTTCCAGGGGCTTGTCCAGGTTCCACCAATTGATAGGCAACACGCGTGCGATGCCGTTGCCGCGTACCTCCAGGCTGCCATCCCAAATGGTCTGCCGGCCCCGACCGCGGTACTCGGAGCCTTCCCAGATGATGCGTACACGACGGCTCTTCGCCGCGTCGAAGGTGGGGCGGAAGGTCTGAACGACCTCTGTCCTATTGCGCACTTCTAGGCGCTCGATGGGTGAGCCGGTGTGGAGTTCCACCTGCAACTGCGCCCGCGCTGCCGTGGTGCGGGCGATGTCGCCCATCTCCAAGCGTGTTACGCGTCCGTCCACCTGCCCACCCATCAGGGGGTCGTCGCTGTAGCGGTCTGCACCTTCGGGCACCGAAGCGGCCACCTCCATGTGCAGCCGGCTGCCGGTGGTCGCGTAGTGACGGCGGTGACGCAGCGCGTCCAGGATGCTGCTTCGCGACAAGTCGGTCGCGAGCAGGCAACTGAGGCCGCCGTAGGCGCCGAACATCGAGGCGCCAGGATGGCTGGCACCGTGGCGGCCTTTGTGGCCATCGGAGTTGGCGAGGATGCCGACGCGATAGCCCTGCTTGAAGGCGTCCTCCAGCAGCCACTCGAAGGTACCCCAGTCAGAGTGAATCTCGATCGAGCGCTCTATGCGAACGTCATGCGCAATGGCAATATCGGCATACCGTCCGCCAATGTGCGCGAACACGACGCAGTCCTCCGCCTGGAGCTTATCAAACAAGCTGTTGGCGCTCAGGGCGTCGGTCTCGACATCCGAAAGGTCTTCCACCAGCGCGTGGTGCGACCGGTGAATGGTGCAACCCTCTTTGGCGAACAACACATTTCGGTCGCCACCCAGACCGGTGTTGCCCGACCACTCGTACCCGGGAAAGATGATGAAGCGGCCGTCCTCGTTGTAGTGGGCGGTCAGGCGGTTGAGTTCCTGCCAGAAGGGCAACGTGATCTGGAAGTCGTTGCCCTGGTGGCTCATCACATCCAAGAACGCGCGGTCGCGCGCGAATTCGATCAAGTCCTGCGCCGAATTGGTCCCGATGGTTTCCTCGGACTGGCCATGCAGGTCGGCCCAGTAGGCCAAACGCTCGGCGTTCGCAATGACCTTGAGCGGGTTGGACCGGGCCAGTACCTTGCCCTGCGCATCGGAGATCTGAAAGCGCAACACGCCCGGCGCGTGGCAGCGCAGGCCGTGCAGCACCGTGGCGGGCGTGCCATGCGCCACGTCGATGAGGTCCGGTAGCCCTTCCACCGGCATGGAAGCCTCCAGCTTGAAGCGTCCTGAGAGTTGGTCGCTGGGGTTGCCCCATTTGTCGTCGGCCTTGAAGCCCAGTTTGAAGACTTCTCCGGGTCGGGTGAGCGACGGCGCGACCAGCCGGTAGTCCAGCGGCGCGCCGGCCACTACGGCGATGGTGGGCTGCTGTGGCAACTCGATGAAGGTGTAGGTGGCCCAAGGGTCCACCAGCACCTTGAACTCGAAGGTGGATTCACAGAAGGTCTGCACGCGCAGGCCCGGAGAGCCTTGGCGGCGGTCGCCGAAGCGCACGGTGATTTGGTCTCCCTCGCGCAGGAACCCCCTGATCACGCGCACCGAAAGTGTTTTGTCCCAAGGGCGTACGTTGCGCTTGCCGTCGTATTCCAGCGCCAAGACGGCACCGTTGCTGGCCTCGGCCGTCACGTAGTTGGCCCCCTGGGGGTTGTTGAACTGCGGCCGGCCCATGTCGCTGGCGAAGCGGTGCACGATCTTCAGGCAGCCGGTGTCGTCGATGCCGAAATAACCCGCGGTGTAGGTGACCGTGAACTCGTGAAAACTGCCTGCCTCGAAGTGGCCGGTGGGGCTGACGGTCGCACTTCCGGCGCGTTCGGCCATGTAGTGCGTGGGGTATGCGGAATGAGCCATCCAGGGAGCCTCCAAGGTTCGAGGCAAGTCTAGGCAGCAGTTGTGGTTCTACATCTTGATCTGTGCAAAAGGTTTTTCGAAATGCAGAACCCGATCCGAACTGGCCATCTCCTTAAAAATGGCCCAGACCTGCGCCTGCGCAGGGGTCAGGTCGCCATCGCAGCGGGCCACATGCACACTGAAAGGCACGGCGGGAACTTCGGGCAATACGCGCTCTAGCCTGCTGGCCGCGATGTCTTCCGCGACCAGTGAGGCCGGCAACCAGGCGACGCCCGCTCCCTCCACCGCCAATTGGCGAATGGCCAGAATCTGTGAGCCGGTCACACTGGCCTCGTAGGCGACTTGATGGTGCAGCATGGCGGCCTTAGCGACCTGGCCCAGGAACGAAGCCTCGTCCAACAGAACGCCTCGCACCACGCCGCGGCTGCTACCGGTGGCGGCCGCCGTGTCGCGGGCAACCGGCACCAAAGCATCGTGCGCGATCAGCATAGATTCGAAGGGGCCTAGCGACAAGCGGGGAGTGAACAGCTTGCACACATAGTACAGAGCGAAGTCTGCGTCGCCTTGCTGGAACCGCTGGGTCACCTCGCGGAAATTTGCCGGTATCAGGCTGACCGGTAATGCGCCCGCGTCCGCTTGGAGCAAAGCCAGAAGGCGCGGGAAAATAGCGACTGACACTGCATGGGGCGCCAGGAAACGCACCGGATCGCTCTGCTTGTGCGTACCGCGCAGTTGTGAACGGACTTTGTCTATTTCCCAGATGACTGCCTGCGCCACAGGGCGGAGTTTCTCGCCTGCAGCCGTCAGACGCACTGGGTGCGAGGATCTGTCGAGTAATGGCAGGGAGGCCCAATCCTCCAGCAGTTGTATGCGTCGCGACAACGAGGAGACCGACATATTACGAGCTGTGGCTGCCTTGCTGAAGCTCCCCTGCCGGGCAATTTCCACCAGATCAGAAAACCAATTGATGTCCATGGGTCCACAACACTTTCGATGGGTGTTGCCGTTCGCGCAAGCTCACGCAAAGGCATCCTCAGCCTATGCTTGGCTGGTTATGCGATTCTACTTGTCGCCCCAGCGGATCACGCTCGATGTGCCGCAGGCGGGTTTTTCGAAACCCCGTCAATGCGGGCTGTTGCCGGTGAATTTCTCCGGGCAGTGCCGCGAAACTCCGCTGGTTCAGCTCTCGAGCTTGAGTCCCAGTTTTTTGATCAGGGCCAGCATGGCTGGTAGTTCGGCCCTAACCTCAGCGACCATTTCGGCGGGCGAGCTGTTCAGACCAATGCTGGCGCCGGTACTGTCGGTGAATTGCAAGATTTCAGGCAGCTCGTAGGTGGTTTTCAATGCCCTGAAAAGCCTGGCCACGATTTCTGGCGATGCACCTGGCGGAAGTGCGATACCGCCCCAGGGGGCGTTCGAATAGCCTGGCACGCCTTGTTCTGCGATGGTGGGAATGTTCGCTAACATGGACATGCGCTTGGTTCCCGTCTGCCCAATGGCGCGCAGGCCTCCCTCCTTCGCGATGAACGGTGCGGCAACCGCCCCCAGAAGGAAGGTGAAATCGACATCGCCGGCCATGATCGCCATCGGCGCGGCACCTGAAGCCTTGAACGGTACGTGCAGTACATCGAAGCCGCCTGGAATGCTGGCCTTGAGGGTCTCAAACATCAGGTGAACGGAAGTTCCGATGCCGCCGCTGGCGTAAGTTAGCTTGCCTGGCTTAGCCTGTGCGGCAGCCACCAGTTCCCTAAAGTTTCTGAAGGGAGACTTGGCACTGACCACCAGGGCATGGGGAGAGGACGTGGTCTTGGTCACCATCGTCATGTCCTTGAACAGGTCGATGTTGCCGCCCAGTGCTTGCAGGGTCAGGAACCCGGAACTCACGTAAAGCAGGGTGCTGCCATCGGGTGCGGCCTGCTTGATGTTGTTGACCGCGATCACGCCCTGAGCCCCCGGTCTGTTGTCTACAACCATGTTGGTGCCCAGCACCTTGGACAGGCTCTCGTTGATCTTGCGGATAACGATGTCCACCCCACCCCCAGCCGGGAAGGGCACCACCACTCGGGTCGAAGCGGGCCATTGGTTTTGTGCCTGTGCAAGCGGGGACCAGGTGCTGGTCCCGGTGGCAGCGACAACACCCGTTGCCAGCATGAGTTTTCGGCGGGTCAGATCGGTCACGGCTTATTCCTCGGCTGAAGTTTGCGAATCGTGGGGTCTCGTTCACTACAATTTAAAGAGACTTGGGCTTGATGCCTACTGAATTGCGCAAAGCTATTCCCGATTTGCGCAAATTAACCCAGAGCCGGCTTGCCAGAATTGAGGTCGTCGCCTTACCTTGCCCCACCGTGATCAGGATCAGGAGAAATGACCTATTCCCTCGTTCAAATGCTGATCAACAATGAATGGCGACCTGCGCGCGATATAGCTGTCCAGAAGGTTCACAACCCGGCCGACGGCAGTGTTATCGGCAGCGTGGCCAAGGTTACGATCAAGGGTTCCGAGACTTGGCGCAGCACACCCTCTCAAGACCGCGGAAAGCTCATGCGCGCTGCCGCCAGCTTGCTGCGCGAACGCACCGGCACGGTGGCCTGGCTGATGACCCTGGAGCAGGGCAAGCCACCGGCTGAGTTCAATGCTGAAATCATGATGGCCTGCGAAACCATTGAATGGTTCGCTGGTGAAAGCCGCCGGGTTTACGGCCGTGTCATGTCGCAACGCTGCATGGCCCAGCAGCAGACGGTTTTGCGCGATCCGGAGGGTCCCGTCGCGGCCTTTGCGCCTTGGAACTTCCCCATCAAGCAGGTGGTGTGCAAGCTTTGCGCCGCACTGGCCGCCGGCTGCTCAATGATCATTAAGGCGCCGGAGGAAACCCCTGCATACCCGGCCGAGATCAGCAACGACCTGATCCCGCACCCGATCATCCGCAAGATAACATGCACGGGTTCAACGCCGGTGGGCAAGCAACTGGCCGCGCTGGCAGGTGCCCACATGAAGCGCGCCACCATGGAGCTGGGAGGGCACGCGCCGGTGATCGTTGCGGCCGATGCCAACATTGCCAACGCCATCAAGGTGATCGCGGGCGATAAGTTCCGCAATGCCGGCCAGGTGTGCATTTCTCCCACCCGGTTTTTGGTGGAAGAAGCCGTGCGCGAAGAGTTTGTGGCTGGTTTCCTCAAGCACATACAGGGACTCAAGGTGGATTCAGGCTTGGAAGTCGGCGTGGGCATGGGCCCGCTCGCCAACCCTCGCAGCCTGAGCGCGATGCAAGAGATCACGCGCAACGCGGTGGAGCGCGGCGCCAAGGTTGCCATCGGCGGGGAGCGTATCGGTTCCTCGGGCAACTATTTCGCACCGACCTTGCTGCTTGACCGACCGCTTGGTAGCACGGTTTTCAACAACGAACCCTTTGGCCCTTGGCCGCCGTTCACACGGTCAAAAGCCTGGACGAGGCTATCAGCGAGGCCCACCTCTTGCCATTCGACCTGTCGACCTATTCATTTACCAGCTGCATCAAGACCGCGCACCAACTCAGCGCCAATGTGCAGACCGACATCTTGTGGATCAACCAGGCTGCCTCTCCTTGGCCCGAGCTACATTTTTGAGGTCTTAAGGATTCTGGCTACGGCAGCGAAGGCTGGCCGGAAGCACTGGATGCCTACCTGCAGTTCAAGACGGTGGCGATGACGAGCGTGTGAGCGCAGCCACCTCCCCCCCATCCAAAAGAGGAACACATGATGACCCCCCATTCCCCCGAGACCGATGCCACCGAAGGCGGCTTTGCCGGCCGCATCGGCAAGACGCTCGCCGACTCCATACCGCACTGGAACACACCGGTCCGCGCCTTGCACGACAGTCCGAACGTCATCGTGATCCTGATGGACGATATGGGATTTTCGGATCTCGGCTGCTTTGGTGGTGAGATCGACACCCCGAACATTGACGCCCTGGCGGCACGGGGTCAGCGTTTCACGAACTACACCACGGTACCCATGTGCACCCCAGCGCGTGCTGCGCTGCTCACAGGCAAGAACCCGCACAGCGTGGGTTGCGGGTGGCTGTCGCACAGCGACCCTGGCTACCCTGGCTACAAGGGCGAAATGTCGCTAGACGCGCCCACCTTTGCCGAGTTGTTGCGCGCACGTGGCTACGCCACCATGGCGGCTGGCAAGTGGCACAACACCTACGACCGCAACAACCTCCCCGGCGGCGACACCAGTTCATGGCCGATCCAGCGCGGCTTCGACCGCTTCTACGGCTTCATGTCACCCGAGACCAGCTACTTTCAGCCTGACAACATGATGGAGGGCAACCAGCCTGCCAACGTCGGCCGCTATCCCGAGGGTTATTTCGCACCCGACGACTACACCACGCGCTCCATCGAGTGGATCGCCGAGCACCGAACCTGCGCACCCGACAAACCTTTCTTCCTGTACCTCGCGTTCCAGACGCCGCATGGTCCGCTTCATGCCAAGCCTGAGGACCTGGCGCGGTACAAGGGCCGCTACGACGCGGGGTGGGATGTGGTGCGCAAGCAGCGCTTTGATCGCCAGCATGCGGCGGGTTTGGTCGAAGCCACCGCAGGCTTTGCGCCGCGCAACCCGGGTGTGCCCGCATGGGCCGAACTCGGCGCGGATGAACAGGCACTTTATGCCCGCTACATGGAGATTTACGGCGCCCTGTTGGACAACGCCGACCAGAACATTGGCCGGTTGGTGAAGTTCCTGCGCAGTACTGGGCAACTGGATAACACCATCATCATGCTCACTTCCGACAACGGCGCCAATGCCGTGGGCGGCCCTGGTGGCGTGATGAACCTAGTGGGCAGGCGCGTGGGTGGTGTGGAAAACATGGAACTTAATCAGCGCCTGCTGCGAGAGGGCAAGGTGGGCGGCGAAGACACCTACATTTGCTATCCCACGGGCTGGACGCAGGTCAGCAACACGCCCTACCGCTTCTACAAGCGCACGCCCATGGCCGGCGGCATTCGGGTGCCGCTGGTGGTGCACTGGCCGCAGGGAATCTCCGACAAACACCAGGGTGCCTTGCGCCGCCAGTGGGTCCACGTGACGGACCTGTTGCCCACCGTCATGGAGATCACGCACACAGAACTCCCACAGGAGTTCAAAGGCTATCGTACACGGCCGCTCGACGGCCGCAGTTTTGCCAGCCTGTTCGCGGACGCCGATGCGCCTGCGCGCCGTCAGCGCCAGTACTACGAGTTGCAGGGCAACCGCGCCTACATCTCGGGTGGGTGGAAGATTGTGTCGCTGCAGACGCCAGAAAAAGGCATTGACCTGGACAACTGGATGCTGTTTGACATGACCAATGACCCGGCCGAGATCACCAACCTTGCGGCCCAGCACCCCGACATCGTGCTGCGTCTGGTGGCTGAGTTCGATGCCGATGCTGGTGCGAACTATGTGTACCCGATCGACGTGCGCGACGAACGGCGCGGCGTGCACCTGCCCCCATATGAAGTGAACCGCATCTTGCTGCCCCGCGAGTTCTTTCGCGCTGGCCAGTCCATCCCCGCGCAAGTCATCACGCCCCTGGTGGCCGACCGCAGCTATGTGCTCAGCGCGCAATTCGACTGGAAGGCGGGCGACGAAGGCATCGTCTTCGCGCTGGGGGACCGCTTCTGCGGCCTGGTGCTGTTCGTGGAAGACGGGGCCCTGCATTGCGTTTACCAGTGGTGGTACAACCCTAAGAGCTTGGCGCCCATTCCTCTGTCGAAGGGCTCACAACGCTACGAGTTCCACTACCAGGCCACGGGCGGCCGCAAGGGCCATGCCGCAGTGTCGCTCAATGGCGTAGCCTGCAGCGAAGGGGTGGACCTGTCGCCCACGCTGATGCGCATCCCGAGCTGCGGCATGAGCATCGGCGTCTCGCGCCGCCTTGCGGTGAGCGAGCGCTATGAGCACAAGGGTGCCTTCTCCTACACCGGCACGATCGACCGTGTGCGTATTGAACCTGGCGAGCTGGCCCCTGGCTCGATGCTAGAGACCAGCGAAGCGGTGGCGCAGGAGAGGATCCGGGCCGCGGCAAAAGCAGCGGGCTGATCATGGCGCGGCGCGCTGCCCTCGCGAGTCACCGGGTCATTGAACACCGGCTCACGCTCCGATTCCGAGCGTGAGCTGGTGTTTTCTCAATGCCCGGCGGTGGGCCATTCCAACGCGACTCAGTCGGGCTTTGCCCCCGACTTTTGCACAAGTTCTCGCCACTTGGCGATGTCTTCCACCAGAATCCGCCTGTAGGCCTCGGAAGTCGTGCCGGTCGGTACGGCGCCCAATTGGCGCAGCTTGGCCTTTCCCGCTGGCGACTGGATGATCTTGTTGAATTGTTCAGTGAGCAAATTGACGATAGCAGGCGGTGTGCCGGCCCCTGTGAACAAGCCGTTCCAGCCTACCAGCGTCAGTGGGTAACCCAACTCCTTGAACGTCGCCACGTCGGGAAATTCGGCCACGCGGTCGTTGCCTGTCACCGCCAGTGCACGGATACGGCCCTCCTTGATGAAACTCACCGCCGGTGCGAAGTCGATGATGAACAGATCCACCCGGCCCGCCACCACTTCCATCAGCGCTTGTGCAGAGCCCTTGAAGGGCACATGCAACATGTCAATCCCGGCCAATCCCTTGAGCATCTCGCCTTGGAGGTGGGAGGACGAGCCGCTGCCGAACGACGCGAACGTGTACTTGCCTGGCGCAGCCTTGGCCAGGGCAATGAATTCGGCCAGCGTCTTGGCCGGCACGTGTGCGCCCAACATCAGACATTGCGGCGTGATGCCGATCTGCGTGATCGGCGTGAAGTCTTTGATAGGGTCGTAGGGGAGGTTCGGGAAGAATCCCGGGTTGATGGCCATCCAGGACCCGGTGCCGTACGCCAGCGTGTAACCGTCTGCCGGCCTTTGCGCTGCGTACTGCAGACCGGCAATGCCGCTGGCCCCCGCCTTGTTGTCGATCAGGAATGGCTTGCCCAGCGCGCGGGACATCTCGTCCGCAAGGTACCGTGCGATGAGGTCTGCCTGGCCGCCGGGCGTGCTTGCGACAACGATCGTGACAGGCTTGGCGGGATAGGTGGTTTGCGCCCTCAGGCTGACCCACGGCAGGGGTGCCAGCGCGGCACCTGCGAGGGTCTGAATAAAAGTCCTGCGTTGGTTCTTCATGGTCCGGGTTTTCAAGTTGGAGGGAGGTTTTACGTCGTGAGCACCGCGGTACCGCCATTCACACTCGGCGAAAGCGATGGGCCAAGGATCTTCAAGGGAACCAATTCTTGGCGTCCGGGCAAATTCATTCGGTGGCCTGTGTCAGCGCTAATGCGCGCGGAATATCCACCAGGTAGAACATTCGCTCCAGCGAGGTGTCGAGCGACACCGCCAGCGGCTGCTCTGCGGAGGAGGCGAACTGTGGGCGGCGCACCCAGACGCCGTCTTCGCCTTGCTGGTCGCGCATCCACTGTCCCACGCGCTGAGCGAGCTGGCGCCACTCGGGCTTGCCCGTCACGCTGGCCATTTCTGCCGCGCCCCAGGCCATCTTGCCGTTGGTGACGGTGGCGTACAGGCTGGGGTCGGCGCGGGTGATCCAGTGGTGGAGGTGCTCCGCAGAGGTCAGCCACGACTTGTCGCCCGTGGCGCGGTAAAGGCGAGCGTACACACGCAGTGTCAGACCAAATATCCAGCAAATCTGGTGCGGCTTGCGCAGTTCGAACACGAAGTTCTCGACACCCTGTTGGATGCCCAGCAACTCTGGATCGAGCATGTTCCCGTTGGCATCAGTGATCAAAAAGATGCGCGTGGCGTCGGCGGATTGCGAGTCGAACAGCTTTTGTAGGAAGCGGCCCGCGCGTACGGCGGCGTCCAGACGCCCGGCGGCCAGCAAGGCGTTGGCGACCTTGGCCGTGCCTCCGGCCGGGTACACACGGCGCGCGGGCTCGGCGGTGTCATTGTCGGGCGAGCCGCCGTGGTGGGCGTGCTGCGCGGCCTGCAGTCGGTCGTAGGCAGGCTGGCTCAGGTGATAAGCCCCCAACACATGGGAGCCCCAGGCCAGCCAGGCATTGCGGTAGCTGCGTCCAGACGGCGGGTGCGGCACACCCGTGTCCGCGTGAAAGTCCCCATCAAGGAAGAATTGCTGTTCAATCGCGCGCAGCACGCGCGCTGCCTGGTCGGCGTGACCACTGGCGAACAGCGCCATGGGTGCCTTGTACACGCCCAGCACTTCGCGCTCGCACCCCCGAAAGCCCTCTGGGCCCAGCAAGCCGATGGCCCACTTCGCGGTGCGCGCCACTGCGGCTTCGTCATACCTATCTCCGAACAACATTCGAACTCCTTGTGACTGCAGGGTGAAAATTGCTGTGTCCTTATGTCCGAATGGTGCGCAATTGCCCACGGAACCATTCTTTAATTTCGGGAAACTCGTTGCGAGATTCGAAAAGTCAGGGCCAGACACGCTCGTACAGTGCATATCATCCACGGTGCGCGTGTAGCAACTACGAAGCGATATCGCGCCAGTTAATTTGAATGGAAGTCAATATGCACGAGACGGACGAGTTTGACTACATCGTCATAGGTTCGGGTTCGGGCGGCGCCGCCGCCGGGGTGCGGCTGGCGCAAGGCGGCAAACACACGGTGCTGATCGTCGAGGCCGGCCCGCCCGCCAAGGGCCTTTGGACCAAGATGCCGCTGGGCTCCATGATGCTCATCAGCAAAGGCACCTACATCCGCGACTTTTTCACCGAGCCCGATCCCAATCTGAACAACCGCCAGATCTACTGGCCGCGTGGCTGGGTCGAAGGGGGCTGCACCACCATCAATGGCCTGATGTGGGTGCACGGCACGCCGCACCTCTATGACAAGTGGGCGGCCGACGGTGCCAACGGCTGGGGCTATCGCGACCTGTTGCCGTGGTTTCGCAAGATCGAGCACTACATGGGCGACGGAGACCCCGCCTACCGGGGCAAGGGCGGCCCCATCGGCGTGACAGAATTCAAGCCGATCGATCCCGCTGCCGAAGCCTTCATGGACGCCTACCAGGCGTCTGGCGTGGGGCCAAGGGTGAAGGACTACAACGCGGGCGGATTCGGCATCAGCCGTATGCAGTTCAACACCCGACAAGGGGTTCGTGAAAGCATGGTCCGCACCTACATCGAGCCGAATCGCGGTCTGCGCAACCTGACCTTGGCGACCGACACACTGGTCACGCGCATCCTCCTGGAAGGCAAACGCGCCGTTGGCGTGCAGGCGCGTAGCGGTGGCCGGGACCTGCATTTCAAGGCCAGGCGTGAAGTGATCTTGGCCGGCGGCACCTTCAATTCGGCGCAGTTGCTGGAGCTCTCGGGCGTTGGACGGCGCGAGGTGCTCGAAGCGGCGGGCGTGCCCTTGGTGCACGAACTCCCGATGGTGGGAGAGAACCTGTCTGAGCATGTGTATTGCCCTTTGACCTACCGCAGCAAACCTGGCATCAGCTGGAACAAGAACTTGGGCACCAAGCGCAAGGTGCTCGATGGCATGCGCTGGATGCTCAGGCGTGATGGTCGGTTGACCTCTCTCACCATCACCACGCACGGCTTCGCCTCTAGTACGCCGGGGAGCACGGAAGCCGACATGAAGCTGCAGATTGCGCAAGTCAGTTCTTCCGGTAACCGTGGCAAGGGCCAGCGCACAATGGATCCTTTCGACGCTGTCACGCTCGCAGGTTTCCAGATCTGCCCTTACTCGCGCGGCTCCACACACATCACGAGCACCGATCCCGCTGCGAATCCCCGCATGATCTCCAATCATTTCAAGGATCCGCGCGACATGGAGATGACGCTCAAGGCGCTCAGGAGCTTGCGCCGCATTGCCGAGGCGGCGCCCCTGGCGAAATGGCTGATCAACGAAGAGCGCCCCGGTCCCAAGGGCGCCTCGGACGAAGGGCTTGCTGACCATCTGCGCGCATCCGGCGCGACGGCCTACCACCCAGTGGGCAGCTGCCGTATCGGTGGCGACGCTACAAACTCCGTGGTGGACCCGCACTTGCAGGTTCACGGGCTTGAAGGTTTGCGCATCGCCGATTGCAGTGTCATGCCCACCATCGCTGCAACCAATACCAATGCCATTGGCATCGTTATCGGCGAGCGAGCCGCAGACTTCGTGTTGAATGAACAAGCTTGAATCTCCACGATTTTCGTGGAGGCTGGTTGGTTTAAGTTGAGACCTTGGTCTCGTTCTTCCCGGCTAGCTGCCGGTAGTAGTTCACCTCAGCTTCAGCCGGTGGAATATACCCAATCGAGCTGAGCAGTCGGTGGTGGTTGAACCAAGCCACCCATTCCAGGGTCGCCAGTTCCAGTGCATCGAGCACAAAGTCCGTGCGTATCGAACTGCTCACCCGCCAGCCCACGATGCGCCTACCAAACACATCGATCACAAAGGCCACGTATTGCCAGCCCTGCCAAGTGCTGACGAAAGTGAAGTCCGACACCCACAGCTCGTTGGGCCGATCGGCATTGAGCTGGCGGTTGACCCGGTCCAGCGGGCTACCTTGGTGCCCTCACGACTCATCTGGTGCCAGACCTTGTCAGCCCCATAGACCTGCATGTTGGTTTGCCAGGTGGCTTGGATCTTCGGCATCAGGGCTTTATCACGTTTGGCCCGGGCGCAAAGCAGCTCGGGCTTGCGTTGGCGGGCGGCATGGCTCCTGTAGCCAGAAGGGGAAAATTGCAGTACTTTGCAAATCGGCTCGACCCCATAGGCCTCGCGGTGTTGGTCGACAAACACCCTCAAGACTTCAGTCGGCGGGCCTGCTCCGCCTGGGCAAAAAAAGCGCTCGCCAGCTTGAGGATTTCGTTGGCTTTGCGCAGTTCTTTGACTTCACGCTCCAGATCTTTAATGCGGGCTCGCTCGTCAGTGCTGACGCCATCGCGCATGCCTTCGTCAACCTCGTGCTAACTAACCCAGTCGTTGTGGGTTTGCGGCACGCAGCCGATCTTGGGGGCAATAGACTAAAGGATGCCCCAAAGGGAGGGGTATTCGCCTCGGTGCTCGAGCACCATGCGAACAGCGCGTTCGCGCACTTCGGGTGAAAAACGGTTTGATTTCTTACTCATGGCTCCATCTTCTCAAAGTGTGGAGCTTCCTCAAAATCCGGGGCGATTCATGTTTCGGGACCAGTACCACCCTTTGCAGATTCAGTTGCTAAAACGAGTCGCGATCGGCTGGCGCAGCCAGCACCGACTTCAAGCCAAACATCGGCAGGAAATTTGGACTGACTGATTTGACCTTTTGCGAATGCGATCGATGAAAAAACCTGTCCTATGCTGCTGCCCCGTGTGTCCACCGTCCGGGCCGCGCATCGGTGATTTGTCCATTTTCGATCACTGGCTGCCCAGAAACCAGGGTCGCCACATAACCCATCGACTTTTGGATCATCCTGCGCCCGCCCATGGGCAAGTCCCGTACGATTTCGGGCATAGGCAGTGCCAGGCGCTCGAAATCGATGAGGTTGATGTCGGCCTTCAATCCGGGGGCGATGACACCCCGGTCGCTCAGGCCCATGTGCGCTGCGTTACGCTGCGTCAGCATCTGAACCACCTGCGGCAGCGGGATTTTCTCCCCCCGCTTTCGCTGCAGGCCCCAATGCGCCAGCATCGTGGTTGAGACGCTGGCATCGCAGATGGTGCCCACGTGGGCACCTGCGTCTCCCAGCGAGCAGAGTACTTGGGGGTGCATCATCATTTCGCGCACCCGATCTAAGGAACCGTTGAGGTAGTTGTGGATCGGAAAATAAACCAGGTTGTTGCCATCGCCTTGAGCGAGGTGGTCGTACATCAGTTCGCGCGCTGTGACACCGAGCGCTTTCGCCTGAGCCCCGAAAGACAGCTCGGGCAGCGGCTCGTAATCCATGCTGCCGTCCGAGCCTGGCAACAGCGGGAACAGTGTGAAAGCGATCTGCTCAAAGCGCTGAATCACGAAGTCTGCCAATGGTGGGACGGATGAACCTTCCACCGACAGGCTCACTGGCGCTTCCGATAGGATGCGGGCCCGCGTGGTGGATTCGCGCAGTTGTGCCGCACGCTCTTTGGCTGGCAAGTGAGCGATGGCTTGGTAACTCGGGAATGCCGCCAGCAGGTTGAGTGTGGTGTCCAGTCCGTTGAACACGCCGATTCCGCGAGGCGAGGCCTGCAACTTAACGTCGACCCCCTTGGCAGCGCTGGCCAGTGAAGCGTCGCCCAGCCACTGACTTTGCTGGGGCGCGATGACGCGGTCCATCCAAGTGATGGAAATGGGCCGCCCAGCGACTTTGGCCATGTCTTCGAGCTTGGCGTACTCGCGGTCAAAGCGGGCTTTCTCTTCTGCAGGCGCACCTCGTGGGCTGGCGAAGTCGCTGATGCCTTGTAGCACGCGGTAGGGCAGGTCTTTCAGCACCTCGGCAAGGCTGTTGAGCTCGACAGGCGACACCTCAAAGGATGGGGTCATTCGGCCCTGCGCTGTGCGATGGGTTTCAGTGCTGCCCACGGCCAGACCACAGGCACCGTCCAGCAGAGCCTGGCGAAGCAAGCCCTTCATCTGAGTGATGTCATCGGCCGTAGCCGGTTCGCCGCGTGCGGCGCGCTCGCCCATCACATACAGGCGCAGTGTGTCGTGCGGCACCAGCGTCATGAAATCGAGGGAATGGGGCTGGGCGTCGAGGGCTCGGCCATAGTCGGTAAAACTTTCCCAGTTCCATTTCATGCCCTCGGTGAGCGCGGTTCCAGGAATCTCCTCAACACCCTCCATCAGGTCAATCAGGACCTCTCGATCGCCGGGGCGAACGGGTGCAAAGCCGACCCCACAGTTGCCCATCACAACGGTGGTCACACCGTGGTAAATACTCGGTGCAAAGGTTTCGTCCCAAGAGGCCTGGCCGTCGTAGTGCGTATGGATGTCCACAAAGCCCGGCAGCACGTGCAGGCCAGAGGCGTCAATGGTTTTATATGCAGGCTCGTTGATCTGGCCCACAGCAATGATTCGCCCATCGCGAATGCCCACATCTGCCATGAATGGTTCTGTCCCGGTGCCGTCGATGACCGTGCCGCCTTTGATGAGGGTGTCCAGCATGTTCATTCTGCTTTCAGTCCGAGTTTGACGACCATTGCTTTATTCACAACAAGTTCGTCTCGTATTTGAGTCGCAAAGGCAGCGGGTGTTGGATTGATTTCCAACTTGCCGCCAACCTTGCTGACCATATCCACCACACCGGGTTCGGCCACAGCGGCTTTCAGTGCACTGACGAGACGGTTGACCTGGGCATCTGGTGTTGCGGCAGGGACCACCAGACCACCCCAAGGCTCATCCTGGTAGTTGCTGATGCCACCCTCGGCCACTGTAGGTATATTTGGCAGTTGCGGCATGCGCACGGCACCGGTTGTCGCCAGCGCTCGCAGTTTCCCAGCTTTCATTTGTTCCACCACCGCGCCGGGTGGCGCAAAGACGAAGTCGATCGATCCACTCACTACGGCGAAAACGCCCTCGATCGCGCCCTTAAAGGGCACG
>JBIKHW010000004.1:0-28850 GCA_044361935.1 Limnohabitans sp.
CTGCTTGGTCAGAAAGCGGTTGACGGCTTCGCGGTGCTCGGCGGTGCCTGCGGCCAAAGACTGGGCTTGTGCTTCTGAACTCAGCATGTCTGGCAGGCCACCACCCAAGGCGTTGTTCAAGCTGCGTTTGATCAAAGCCACGGCAGCAGGTGACGCGCCCACAAAACTGCGCGCCATGGCCTGTGCACGGGGCAGCAGCTGGTCGGGCTCGTGCAGCTCCATCACGATCCCCAGCCGCAAGGCCTCTTGCGCGTCGATGTCGCGGGCCGACAGCATGATTTCTTTGGCACGCTGCACGCCCACCACACGGGGCAGTGTGTAGAGCGCACCCACATCGGGCACCAGACCAACCTTGAGGAAGGACATGTTGAACCAGGCGCGCGGCGTGGCCAGCACGAAGTCGGCCGACAAGGCGAGGCTGAAACCCGCGCCCGCGGCCGCACCGTCGACCGCAGCGATCACCGGGCGGTCGAGGGTCAGCAGCAGCTGCACCCAATCGTGCAAGGTCTGCATGCGGCCGAGCCAGCCGCCGTTGTCGAGGTTGGCGGTGGCAATGTTTTTCAGGTCACCACCCGAGCAGAAATGCCCGGCTGCGCCCGTCAGGACCACGGCGCGGATGGACTTGTCGTGCTGGATGTGCTGCAAAGCCACCGCCAGCTCGTCGCGCATGGCGGGTTCGAGCGCGTTGCGTTTACTGGGGCTGTCAAAGGTGATGGTGGCGACCTGGTCGGTCACATCGAATTGCAGCAAAGAGGGAGAGCTTTTGGAGGGAATGATCATGAAAGGCTTCCTGAATAGTCTCGGCCACCGGCCAGGGAACTGCCACCGTCCACCGCCATGATGGCGCCGGTGACGAATGCGGCGTGCGGCGACGCCAAAAACAGCGCCATGTCGGCGATCTCTTCCACCCGCCCCATGCGCTGCAGGGGCACGGACTGCGTCATGCGCTGCAAGGCTTCGGGCGTGGGCGCCAAGCGGCGGATGCCTTCGGTGTCGCCAATCGGGCCGGGCACGATGGAGTTCACCCGCACGCCTTCAGGCCCCCATTCCATGGCCAGCACCCGGGTGAGCATGTCCACCCCCGCCTTGGCGGCGCACACATGGGCTTGCAGCTTGGTGGGGTTGAAAGCCTGCGGTGCCGAGATGTTGATCACGCTGGCACCCGGGCGGCGCAGGTGCTCATAGCCCGCACGCAGCACATGGAAGGTGCCGTTCAGGTCAATGTCCACCACCGTCTTGAAGCCGTTGGCCGACATGCCCAAAGCGGGTGCCAAAAAGTTGCCCGCCGCACCCGACACCAACACGTCAAACGGGCCAATCGCGTCACGCGCTTGCTGCAGCGCAGCGGCAATGCCTGCGGCGTCGCGCACATCGGCGCTGTAGCCTTCAATCTGTGTGCCGTGTTGGCGCAACTGATCCACCGCTTGGGCCACGCGCTCGGCGTTGCGGCTGGCAATCGCCACCTTGGCCCCGGCCTGGGCGAACGCGGTGGCGATGCCCAAATTGATGCCGCTGCTGCCACCGGCCACAAACACCGACTGGCCTTTGAAACTCAGAGGAATTCTCATGGGGTCTCCTTCACTGATGTGGTGTTCAAGCGCGCATGTTCTTGTTCTTGCAGCTGCCGCCACAAGATCTTGCCCGTGCCCGACTTGGGCAACACATCCACAAAGCGCACGATGCGCGGGGTTTTGTAGACGGCCATGTGCTCGCGGCTCCAGTCGATGATGTCCTGCTCGCTGACTTGGCCTTTGGCGTCGGGCTTGAGCACCAACAGCGCCATCACGTTTTCGCCGCGCTGGGTGTCGGGCACAGAGATCACGCAAGCCTCGTGCACCGCAGGGTGTTCGTACAGGGTGTTTTCCACCTCCGCAGGCCAGACCTTGAAGCCCGAGACGTTGACCATGCGCTTGAGGCGGTCGCGCATGAAGAAGTAACCCTCTTCGTCCACGCTGGCCAAGTCGCCCGTGCGGAAAAAGGTTTGGCCATCGAGCTCAAAAAATGAGCTCTGGTTGGCCTGCTCGTTTTGCCAATAGCCGCGCATGAGTTGCGCGCCACGCGTGACCAGCTCTCCCACTTCGCCCACGGGCAACTCGCGCAGGGTTTCCGGGTCCACGATGCGGGCGTCCACGCCGGGTGTGATGACGCCCAGACACTGGCGCTTGCCGCGTGCGGGCGGGTTGCCCAGCAAAAAGGAGGCGGTCTCGGTCATGCCATAGGCTTCGTTGTAGGCGATACCAAAACGCGTTTGCAGCAAGTTCGCCACCGTCTCCGGCATGGCCGCGCCGCCACCCGCCAAAGCCGACAAGCTGCTCAGGTCGCGCTGCGCAGCAGCCGGGTTGGCAAAGAAGTCGATCAGCATGGCGGGGGGTGCAGACCAAGTCGTGACGCGGTGCTGCTCGATCAAGCGCGCCGCTGACGCCGCATGCCAGCGCGGCAGCATGACCACGGTGGCACCCAGCGTGATCGGCACGTTCAAGCCCCCCTGCATGCCCAGCATGTGAAACAAAGGCGCGACAGCCAAAAACACCGAGTCCATGTGCATGCTGCGCCAAACCTGCGCAGCCATGTTGGACGCCAGCACCGTGGCGTGGGTGTGCATGCAGCCCTTGGGTTGACCGGTGGTGCCCGAGGTGTAGGGCAGCACACACAGGTCGTGGCTGCCCGGGTGCTGCGCGGGCGCGGGCAAGGCCTGTGCAATGGCGTCTTCGAGCCCGTGCAGGCCCGGGGCCTCAGTCCACTGGCGTGGGGCCAACACCACTTCAGGGACTTCGTTGCTGGCGGGTTGCGCAGGCAAACCCTCTGAATACGCATGGACCAACACGGCTTGCAAAGCATCAGCCTCGCCCGGCTGCAGCAGCGGCATGACTTGGGGCAACAACTCTTGCGCCACCACGGCCACGCGTGCGCCACTGTCTTGCAGGTAGTAGCGGATTTCACTCTGGGTGCACATGGCATTGACCGGCACCACCACCGCCCCGGCGCGCATGATGCCGTAGTAGGCCGCCACGTATTGAGGGCAGTTCTGGCTCATCAGCAAGACCCGGTCGCCGCGCTGCACGCCCAGCCGCTGGGTCAGATATCCGGCCAGCGCTTCGACGCGTGTGAGCAGCGCCGCGTAGGTCAGCGTGCTGCCGCAAAAGATCACGGCGGGCTTGTTGGGGTATCGCTCGGCCGCGACCTGCACGTAATGCGTGAGCGGCACCTGCGGCAGGCTCAGCGTCCGCGGAACGCCTTTGGGCCAGAAGGGTGTGGACGATGGGCTCATCACAGGCTTCTGGAGATCAGCTCTTTCATGACCTCGCTGGTGCCGCCATAGATGCGGGTCACACGCGAGTCGACAAAGGCACGGGTAATGGGGTACTCCATCATGTAGCCGTAGCCGCCATACAGCTGCAGCAATTCGTCAAGCGCCTTGCCCAGTTCTTCGGTCGCAAACAGTTTGGCCATCGCGCCTTCTTGCACGGTGAGTTTGCGGCGCAGGTGTTCACCCAGGTACTGGTCCACCATCATGCGCACGGCGGTGGTGCGCACCTTGATCTCGGCCAGCTTGAAGCGGGTGTTCTGAAAATCAAACAGCGGCTTGCCAAAGACCACGCGCTCCTTGGTGTAGCGCACCGTCTCGTCAAACATCGCCTCCATCTTGGCAGCGGCACCCAGCGCGATCACAAAACGCTCTTGTGCGAGTTCCTGCATCAGGTAGGCAAAGCCCTTGTTCTCTTCGCCCAGGATGTTGCTCACGGGCACACGCACGTCTTCAAAAAACAGCTCGGCGGTGTCGGCCGCTTCTTGGCCCATTTTGTCGAGCTTGCGGCCTTTACGGAAACCGGCGCGGTCGGCCTCGACCAGGATCAGCGACACGCCCTTGGCACCCAGCTCGGGCTCGGTCTTGGCCACCACCACGACCAGGTCGCAGTTCAGGCCATTCGAGATGAAGGTCTTGGCACCGTTGATGACGTAGTCGCCCCCGTCGCGGCGCGCCGTGGTGCGGATGGCTTTGAGGTCGCTGCCCGCGCCGGGCTCGCTCATGGCAATGGCCAGAATGACTTCGCCCCTGGCGCATCGGGGCAGCCACTGGACTTTTTGTGCAGGCGTGCCTAGGCGCTCGATGTAAGGCGCCACCACGTCCGAGTGCAGACCAAAGCCCAAGCCACTCACACCCGAGCGGCCAATCTCTTCGACGATCACGGCCGCGTGGCCAAAGTCACCGCCGCCACCGCCCCATTCAGGGTCCATGGTGGCGCAGAGCAAGCCTTCGCGCCCGGCCTTGAGCCAAGTTTCGCGGTCGACCTTGCCATCTTTGTCCCACTGGGCTTGGCGGGGTTTGCATTCGCGCTCCAAAAAGCGGCGCACGGTGGTGCGCAGCATTTCGTGGTCTTCACGGAAGACGCTGCGGGGGAAGGTGAGGATGCTGTCCATGGATTAGGCCTCCTGCCGAGCCGCCTCAAAGGAGGCCGCGCCCCCTTGGGGGGCAACGATGACACGAAGTGATGAGCGTGGGGGCATGAAACACCTTAAGGACGGCCGCCGCCGCAAACCAACACCTGGCCGCTGACGTAGTTGGACTCGGGGATGCAGAACATGTAGACCGCGCCCGCGGCTTCTTCGGGCGTGCCGCCCCGGCCGAGCGGGATGGTGGATTCGGCGGCCTTCAGGCGGTCGGGCTGCACGCCGACGGCGATGGTGCGACCCTGAATCTCCACGCTGGCGTCACCCGCCGTCAAAGGCTGCGTCAGGCGAGTCATGATCAGGCCAAAGGCCACGCTGTTGACGTTGACCTTGTAGCGGCCCCACTCTTTGGCCATGGCTTTGGTCAAACCGTTGATGCCGGCCTTGGCAGCGGCGTAGTTGGCTTGGCCCGCGTTGCCGTACACGCCCGAGGTGGACGAGATGTTGACCACCTTGCGGTGCTTGGACAGGCCCGCTTCGGCCTCTTTTTTAGCCGCATCGCGGATGAAGCCCGAGGCCGCACGCAAGATGCGAAACGGTGCCGTCATGTGCACGGCCAACATGGCTTCCCACTGCTCGTCGCTCATCTTTTGCAGCACGTTGTCCCAGGTGTAACCGGCGTTGTTGACGATGATGTCGATGCCGCCAAACGCGTCGAGCGCAGTCTTAACAAATCGGTCGCCAAAGTCGGTGTCGGTCACGCTGCCAATGCAGGCCACCGCATGGCCGCCACGGGCGATGATGTCGTCCACCGTGCTTTGCGCGGGCATGCTGTCCAGGTCGTTGATGACGAGGCGTGCACCCTCGCTGGCGAGCTTGAGCGCGATTTCACGGCCGATGCCGCGACCAGAGCCAGACACCAAGGCCACCTGGCCTTCGAGTTTGCGGGTCATGGGGAGTCCTTTGGAATGTGGTTTTTAAAAAGGGGTTCAGGCCAAGGCCACCACGGCGTCGCCTATCAGCTTGACCTGGCCATCGGCGTTGGTGGTGGTCAGCGACAAGCGCACGCGGCGCTCGCCACCCACTTCAAACTTTTCGGTCACTTGGCCGGTGCAGGTGATCTTTTCGTGCACCTGAGTCATGGCGGCAAAACGCACGCTGTAGTCGCGAATGGCGGTTTGCGGCACCCAGTTGGTGAGCAATCGTGCCAACCAACCCATGGACAACATGCCGTGCGCAATCACGTCGGGCAAGCCCGCGATGTGCGCGAAGTCGGTGTCGACGTGGATCGGGTTGTGGTCGCCCGAAGCGCCGCAGTACAGCGCCAGCGTGAGGCGCGAGACGGGTGGCAGCTCCAGCGCGGGAATGGCGTCGCCCACTTGCAGGGCATCAAAAGAGGGGAGTGTCATGGGGGTTTCCTTATGCGCTGGGGCCGTGGCGCAAAACCGTCACCGCACGCAGGTCGGCCACATGCTCGCCACGCTGGTTGCTCACGCGGGTTTTGCGCAGCACGAATTCGAGTGCGCCGCCTTTTTTGTCGTAGATGTCTTCGATGCGTTGCTCAAAACGCAGCACATCGCCCGCATAGGCCATGCGGTGAAACGTAAAGCCCTGCTCGCCATGCAACAGCTTGCGGTAGTCCATGCCCAGCAGGTTGCGGATCGCGGCCGGGTCGGGCGACTCCATTTCAAGACAAAACAAAAACGTAGGCGGCACAGGCAAAGCCGGGTGCCCGGCGGCGCGGGCGGCGGCTTCGTCGGTGTAGACCGGGTCGGTCTGGCCTGTGGCCTTGGCAAAAAATTTCAGGCGGCCCTTTTCCACCAAGACCTCGAAGGCGGGCATGGTGTGGCCGATGAATTGGCGGTCGATCATGCAGGCCTCCTTCAGACTTTTTGGTACAGCGTGACCACACAAGCACCGCCCAAGCCCAGGTTGTGCTGCAGCGCCAGCCGTGCGCCTTCGACCTGGCGCTGATCGGCCTGGCCGCGCAACTGCGAGACCAGCTCGTAGCACTGCGCCAGCCCGGTGGCCCCCAGCGGGTGGCCCTTGGACAGCAGGCCGCCCGAGGGGTTGGTGACGATGCGCCCGCCGTAGGTGTTGTCGCCGTCGACGATGAACTTTTCGGCGGTGCCTTCGGGCGTGAGGCCCAGGCCCTCGTAGGTGATGAGTTCGTTGGCCGTGAAGCAGTCGTGCAGCTCCACCACATCGAGGTCTTCGGGGCCAATGCCTGCGGCTTCGTACACCTGTTTGGCCGCGTTGGCCGTCATGTCGTAGCCCACCACGCGGCGCATGTCGTTGCTCTCAAAGGTGCTCGGGGTGTCGGTGGTCATGGCCTGCGCGGCAATCACCACGCTGGCGTCCAGCTTGTGCTTTTTGGCAAAGTCGGCCGAGCAGACGATGGCCGCGGCCGCGCCACAGGTGGGCGGGCAACACTGGTAGCGCGTGAGCGGGCCAAATACGGTGGGCGAGGCCATCACCTCTTCGAGCGTGAGCGTCTGGCGGAACACGGCCAGCGGGTTGCGAGCGGCGTGCTGTCGCGCCTTGACCGAAATGCGGCCAAAGGTGTCGGCGCGGATGCCGTATTCCTTCATGTAGTCCAGACCCGCACCGCCAAAGAACTGCGCGGCACGGGGTGCCGATTCATCAAAGCCCTGGTGCGCGGTCATGGCCTCGACAAAACGGACCATGGGGGCGGGGCGGTCTTGGTACGCCCCTTTGAGGGGGCCGGGCACCATCTGCTCAAAGCCCAGCGCGATGGCGCATTCGACCATGCCACTCTCGACCGCCTGGCGTGCCAGGTACAGCGCACTCGAGCCGGTGGAGCAGTTGTTGTTGAGGTTGAAGACCGGGATGCCGGTCAGGCCCACGCCGTAGATGGCCGCTTGTCCGGCGGTGGAGTCGCCGTAAACGTAGCCCACATAGGCTTGCTGGACGGCGTCGTAGGGCACGCCCGCGTCGTCGAGCGCGTGCTTAGCCGCACGCGCACCCATGAGGTTGTAGGACTCGCTGGCCCCGGGTTTGGTGAAGGGGATCATGCCCACGCCAACGACGTGAACAGCGCGCTTGCTGACAGCCATGCTTGCTCCTTGAGGGTTCGATACGGACAAAGTATCGAACGGGAGCAGGGCTTCACCAATCGCCAATCAGGTCAAGATGATTGGCAGGAAATGACATTTGCAGGCCATCAACCTGCCAACGCTTCGTCAACAGCAGGTTCGTTGTGCGCCTGGCGGTAAGCGCCCGGCGTCAGCCTCGTCCAACCTTTGAAAGCGCGATGGAAGGTGCTGGCTTCTGAAAACCCTACGCGGGCCGCCACCTCGAGCAGGGGCAAATCGGACTGGGTGAGGTACTCGACGGCCACGTCGCGGCGCAGGGTTTGGGGCGTGGCTTGCCATAGACCTTGTACCAACGGTCTATTTGCTGGAAACCGCCTTCACCAATTTATAGAGATCTGGCAAGTCGTTGCGAATGGTTTTCCAGACCATTTCAAAATCTACTTTGTCATAGCCGTGTGACAAACGATTGCGCATGGCGTACATGACCTGCCAAGGGATTTCTTCATTTGCTGCTGCAAATGCAGCATCTACGCGTTGTACGTTATTGGCCGCCTCACCTATGACCTCAATGTTGCGAATCACCGCATCCTGAATCAGTTCACTGCTCAGAAACTCAAGTTCGTCAACATCCGCTGTGTGGCGCTCAATACGCTCAATCGCAGCAAGAATGTGGCCCAGGTAATCAGTCAAGCGCAATGCTTTGTTCATACCGGGACAGCCTCGGCCAATACAAAGCTGCGGAACTTGTCAGGTAATGCATTGGGGGTCAACACATCCACTGACACGCCTAAAAGCTTTTCTAACTCCACCTGAATCTTGGCCACGTCCATGAACGTTGTGTTTGGCGTTGGGTCAATCAAAATGTCCAAATCGCTGCCTTCATGGTCATCACCATGCAGCACTGAGCCAAACACACGGGCATTGCAGGCGCGATGGCGCTCAACCACAGTGCGAATAGCATCGCGGTTCGTTTGCAAAGCAAGAGAGGGCTTCATGAGTGTTCTCCCACATTCAAATCCGATTGATTCTTAACTGGTTCACGCTTGCAACGCAACGCCAAAATCTGAATTGTCGATCAAGATACAGCAGACTTGGAAAACGTCAATATCCTCGGGTCGAATATCAGTGGACTGCGGACGCTCTATCGCGGCGAGGACGCCGCTCCCACAAAGAAAAGCGCTCAGGCCGTCGCTGGGTTTTCAGTAGGCTCGTTGTGCGCCTGTCTGTAGGCGCCAGGGGTCAGGCCCGTCCAGCCTTTGAAGGCACGGTGGAAGGTGCTGGCTTCTGAAAACCCGACCTTGGCGGCCACTTCGAGCAGGGGCAGATCTGACTGGGTGAGGTACTCGACGGCCACGTCGCGGCGCAGGGCGTCTTTGATCATTTGGTAGCCCTGGCCTTCGCGCTGCAGGCGGCGGCGCAGGGTTTGGGGGGTGGTGGCCAGCATGTCGCTGATGGCTTCGAGCGAGGGCATTTCTTCGGCCAGGTAGCGGCGCAGCATGCGGCGGATGCGCTCGGTCAGGCTGGCTTGGTCGCGGTACTTGACCAGCAGACAGGCCGGGGCTTGGTGCAAAAACTCTTCCACGCTTTCGGTGTTTTGCACCACGGGCAGGTCGAGCCATTTGGCGTCAAAGCGGTAGCCCCATTCGCCCGCCATCAGATGAATGGGCGCCTGGAACAGTTTGGACGCATCGCTGCGGCGGGCCACGTCGCGGTCTTGGTAGACGACTTCATCCACCGGGATGCGCCGCGCCGCCAGCCAGCACATGACGCCATAACTGAGGAACATGAAGACCCGCACGGCGTAGGCCTGGCGGTCGTTCAGGGCGTGGCGCGGGCTCATGCGCAGATAAGCCACACCACCGCTGACCACCAGGCGCGGCACAAAGTCGGGCAGCAGCGAGTGGTAGTACCGCAGCCCGGCGCGAAGGGCGTCGCCCAGCTTGCGGTGGCCCACCAGCATGCGGCAGCCCATGGCAAATGAACCCAAAGGCAGCGGCGTGGTGCTCAGGCCCCAAAACTCGTCTCGGTGGTGGCGCACCAGCGCCGTCATCAAGCGGGCAAACTGGGTTTGGGTGACCCGCGCCAGCTTGGATTCGAGCAGCGCTGGCAAGATGCCCGCCCGGCGCAACACGGCGGCACGCTGGTCTTCGTCCTCGATGACCATGAGCATCTGCACCACCTGGTAAACGGCGATGGTGTGTTGGATGGGCGTGGCGTTGGGGGGGCGGCTCATGGCGCAGGGTGATGGGTCGGGCGGTGTGAAAAATGGTCAACGGTGTGGCAGGTTTTGCCTTCAAGTTCGAGATGCTTGGCTTTGGCGCAGGCTGCATGTCGGGGCTAAAGCCACCGACCTACGGAAAAGCAAAGGGCTTGCCTTGTAGGTCGGCACCTTCAGGTCCGACGTTTGCACGCTTCGTCGAAGGCCTCATGTCGGGGCTGAAGCCACCGACCTACAAAAACCACAGGGCTTGCCTCTATCCTACGACTTTGCGTTGGCACAAAACATCAATTTCGGCGTCGTCGAGTCCCGCAGCGGTCAGCAGCTCGCGGGTGTGCTGGCCCTGCAGGGGCGCGGGGCGCTGCACTTCAAAGCGGTAGCCGCTCATCTGCACCGGCATGGCCATTTGTGTCATGGTCTCGCCTTGTGCGGTCTGCACCTGCACCCACATGCCCCGGTCCTGAAAGTGGGGCAGCTGTTGCGCCTCGTCGAGTTTGAGCACGGGGGTCACGCAGCAGTCGGCGCCTGCCAGCACCTGCGCCCAGTGGGCCAGCGGGTGGGCTTGCACGGCCTGGGCCACTTCGCGCCGCACCCAGTCGTTCAAGGCCTGCGTTTTGGGGATGTGGTGCTCGGCCAGATCGGGGCGGCCCAGCAGAGTGCAAAAGGTGTCCCAGAACTTGTGCTCGAAAGCGCCCACGGCCAGATAGCGGCCGTCTTGTGTGGGGTACAGGCCGTAGCAGGGCAGCGCTCCGGTCAGCTTGTCGCCTCCGGGCCCGGGCACGCGGCCGCGGCTGTGCAGGCCAGCCAGCGGGATGACCGCATGGGCCAGCACGCCGTCGGCAATCGCCACATCGACATGGCGGCCTTGGCCGGTGCGCTGCGCGTCGAACAGCGCGGCCAAGATGCCCATGACGGCGGGCATGGTGCCGCCCAACAAGTCGCCCATGGGCAGGTTGGACAGGGCCAGCTCGCCAGCGGGCGTGCCCACTTGGTCGGCCACCCCGGCATAGCCGCAGTAATTCAGGTCATGCCCGGCCTTTTGGCTGAGCGGCCCGGTCTGGCCGTAGCCGCTGATGCTGCAGTACACCAGGCGCGGGTTGCGTGCACGCGCCACGTCATAACCCAAACCCAGCCGGGCCATCACGCCGGGGCGAAAGCCTTCGACCAGCACGTCGGCGGTTTCGCACAGCTTGAGCAAGAGTTGCACGCCTTCGGGGTGCTTCAGGTCCAGGCGCATGCCGCGTTTGTTGCGGTTGAGCATTTCGCGCACCGCAGGCGAGGCGTAGTCGCCCGCGCCCAAGTCTTCGATCTTGATGACGTCGGCACCCAGGTCGGCCAGGTGCAGGGTACACATAGGTCCAGGCAGCAGGCGGGTGAGGTCGAGCACACGCACGCCTTGCAGCGGTGGGCGGTTGGGCTGCGAATTGAGGGCTGGGCTGTTCATGCGGCGCTGCCTTGCGCCACGGATTTGCGCAACTCGGTTTTTTGGACTTTGCCTGCGGCCGTGAGCGGCAGCTTGTCGCGGAACTCGTAGCTCTTGGGGCATTTGTAGCCGCTGATCAGCGCGTGGCAGTGCGCCGAGAGTTCTTCAGCGCTGGCCTGCGCACCGGGCTTGAGCACGACGACAGCGTGCACGGCCTCGCCCCATTTTTCGTGGGGCACGCCAATCACGGCGCACATCGACACCGCAGGGTGGCTGGTGAGGGTGCTTTCGACTTCGGCGGGGTAGACGTTTTCGCCGCCGGTGATGACCATGTCTTTGATGCGGTCGATCACATACAGGTAGCCGTGCGCGTCCATCACGCCGCCGTCGCCGGTGTGGAGCCAGCCACCCGCCAATGCCTTGCGCGTGTCTTCTTCGCGGCCCCAATAGCCTTGCATTACCGCAGGGCCGCGCACCAAAATTTCACCAGGTGTGCCGGGCGGCAATTCGCGCCCTTGCTCGTCGGCGATGCGGATCTCGGCCGACACCCCGGCCTGCCCGGCCGAGCGGATGCGCTCGCTGTCCAAGAAAGCCGCGTCGCGCAAAATCGGCAGCGCCGAGACGGCGGCCGAGGTTTCGGTCATGCCGTACACATGGATGAAGTCCACATCAGGGAAGGCCTGCAGGGCACGCCGCAGCAACGGCAGTGTGATGGGCGCCGCGCCCCACAAAATACGCTCCAACTTGGGCAGGCCGTGCGGGTCAAAGCCGGGGGTGTCGAGCAGCATTTGCAGCATGCTGGGCACGATGACCAGGTCGTTCACGCCTTCTCGGGCCATGATCTCGACCACGGGCTGGGGCTGAAATGCAAGCACCGTCACGCAGGTGCCGCCGACCACCGTCTGGCCGAGCATGCGGCCCAGCCCCGCCACATGGAACATGGGCGAGGTGAGCAAGGTGACGTAATGCGGCGGGTTGGGCACCTCGGCCATGCGCCCCACCAGCGAGGCCCAGAGGTTGCCGTGCGAGAGCATCACGCCCTTGGGGAAGCCGGTCGTACCCCCGGTGTAAACGATGGCGGCCAGGGTGTCGGGCACGCTGCGCACGTCTTCCATGGGCAGGGCTGCGGCCAGTTGCGCCTCCAGCGGCAGATAGCCCGCCGGGGCCTGGGTTTCGCCGATGTAAATCCGCAGCCGCAGGGCCGGTAAGGCGTCGGTCATGGCTGGCGCGTTGGCCATCATGCTGTCGTCCACCGCCAACGCGCTGGCGCCGCAGTCGCCCAAGGCATAGGCCACTTCGGCGGCGGTCCAGCGGGTGTTGATCGGGTTGATCACCAGCCCCGCCCAGGCCCCGGCCAGCAGCAATTCGATCATGCGGTCGCTGTTGAGCGCCAGCACGGACAAGCGCTCGCCCGGTTGCAAGCCCAGGGCACGCAGGGCCGATGCGGTGCGGGCCACACGGTCCACCAGTTGCCGGTAGGTCTGGCGGCGCGTGCCTGTGACGGTGGCGATCTTGTCGGGGTGCCTTTGCATCGAGCGGTGCAAACCAGCGGTGAGGTACATGCTTGTGTCTCCATGGGCACGGCTTGGTCGCAGGCCGTCCTTATGGGGAGATTGCACCGCGCAGGCGGGCCGGCCGCAATCGCTGCAAGACTCAAAGGCATTGGCAGAAAGTGACAAGCTGCCCATCGCCTGAACCCGACCAGCAACTGTCAGGGCGATGACCCCGGACCCAGGACGGCCGCAGCATCTCGCCGATAATCGGCGTTTTGAATTTTCAGCCCGGGCCGTGTCTGCGCCTAGGCTTTCTTCGGAGCAGAACATGAGCACCTTCCAAACCACCGGCGCACGCGCCACAGGCCTGGCCACCATCGCCGCTGACGGCACCGTGCTGGACACCTGGTTCCCCGCCCCCGAACTGGCTGCCGATGTGGCCGCCAGCGGCAGCACCCGCCTGACCCAGGCCGAAGCGGTGGCCGCCTTGGGCGCTGACATAGCCCAGGCCCTGGTCGCCTGCAGCGTGCGCAACGCCACCGTGGTCGCCGTGCGCACCGAGATCAAAAGCCTGGCCGACGCACCCGCCGACACCCACGACGCCTACCTGCGTCTGCACCTGCTGAGCCACCGCCTGGTGTTGCCGCACGGCGCCAACGTGACCGGCATCTTTGGCCTGCTGCCCAACGTGGCCTGGACCAACTTTGGCCCCTGCGCCCTGGCCGATGTGCCTGCCGCCCGCCTCAAAGCCCGTGGCACTGGCCGCGTGCTCGAGATCAAGGGCCTGGACAAATTCCCACAAATGACCGACTACGTGATCCCGTCGGGCGTGCGCATTGCCAACGCCGACCGTGTGCGCCTGGGCGCGCACCTGGCCAGCGGCACCACCGTCATGCACGAAGGTTTTTGCAACTTCAACGCAGGCACCTTGGGCGCCAGCATGGTCGAAGGCCGCATCAGCGCGGGCGTGGTGGTGGATGACGCCAGCGACATCGGCGGCGGCGCGTCCATCATGGGCACGCTGTCGGGTGGCGGCAAAGAAGTCATCAAGGTCGGCAAGCGCTGCCTGCTGGGTGCCAACGCGGGCATCGGCATCTCGCTGGGCGACGATTGCATTGTGGAAGCCGGTTGCTACATCACCGGCGGCAGCCGCGTTCAAATGCCCGATGGCTCGGTCATGAAAGCCAAAGAGCTGTCCGGCAAAAACGGCATCTTGTTCCGCCGCGATTCACAGTCGGGCGCCTTGCACGCCATTCCGCGCAACAAGAGCTGGGGCGAATTGAACGCTGAGTTGCACAAGAACTGATTTTTTGCTCCTGCAATCAGAAACGGCATGTCTGCGAAAGTAGGCATGCCGTTTTTGTTTGTGCCGCGTTGAGTTCAGAGCCCCTGCACCATCGTCACATTGGCCCGCGCCAACGCTCGGAAGGCCTCACCGATCCGCGCATCCCCCGCAGCCCTTTGCCAAAACTGCATGGCCAGCGCCTTCGCTTGCGGCCAGACGCTCAGGGTGTGGGCATTGGGGCGTGGCAATTGGCTGGACCAGTCGCGCTCGACCACTTCACCCGCCACCGGGGCATAAAACATGGGCAGCATGTCGTAGGCAGGGGCCAGTTGCCAGCGGTGCTGGTGCAGCAGCAGCGACACATTGCCGTGATGGCGGTCGGTGTTGGCGATCAGGGCGCCAAAGGCGTCGAGCAGGCACAGGGTCTGGATGTCGACAGCGCTCAGGCTTTCGGCACCGGCGCGACCGGTCTCCATGGCGGTGGCCGCCCAATTCAGACGAGTTTCCGATCCGATGCCGATGTAATGCGCGTCGTACATCTCCAAAGACACCATGCCCACGCGGCCCAGGGGGGTGCGGTCAAAGCGGCGACTTTGCAAAAACACACGGCCTGCGGCCTGCAAGATGTCGGTTTGAGCGGCGGCAATGCCTGCGGCTTGCAGCGTTTGCAAGGCCAAGGCCTCGCACACCAGCAAATCGCGCCAGCGCTGGTCGGCCGGGGCGTCGCCTGCGGGGGAGAACTTGACCAGCACGGGCACGCCTTGCGCGACAGCGCAGAACTTGGGCTGCTCGCCGCCTGCGCTCGAACCTGGCGCCGCACTGCCCAAGGCTTGCAAGGCCAGACGGGGGTAATCCTGCGCTGGGTCCATCACCACCTGCGCGGCGCTGCGGTTGGGTGGCAAGGCCAGATAACGGTCCAACGAAGCCGCGCCCACCAGCAAGTTGCCCGGCAGGTCTTCGCCCGCACGCACCAGCGCCAGCAGGATGTGGTCATCGGTCCAATGGGCCAAATGGGGGGGCAAGGCCAGCTCGGCATGGGCTTGCGCAAAGGCACGACCCAGAAAACCTTGTGGCCGGGTGTCCATCAAGAACCAAGGCAGGCTGGCGTGAAAAGCGCTTTGGCCGTGGGCCTTGTCGGCTTCATCCATCCAAAAGCCGCCACCGGCCAGCGGGTAAAGCGTGCCAAAGCGCTGCAGTTCACCATCTGCCTGCAGCTGGTGGATGAGCACCTGCCTGCCCACACCGGGCACATCGCGCGGCAGCAGGTAGCGCTGCGCCCGGGCCGCCCCCACCTTGACCACTTGGCCGGAGGCCAGCAAAGGGGCCAGCACGCGCGAAACCGTCGGCTGGCTCACACCCAGCTGCGCCTGCAGCTCGGGGCTGCTGGCGTGGCCGTTTTGGCGCCGCAAAGCGGCCATCAGGGTGTCAGGGGTGCTCATTGAATGGATATCTGAATAGATATTTCAATGGTAGGGGATACTTAAACCGTTGTCACTCAAAGAATTTTCTGAAAATTGATCACATTCAAGAAAATTATTGAATGGTTTTGAAATAGACCCCTCGCAGCCCTTTGGCCGCACAAAGAGGGCACAACTCAACGCACCCGGTCCACCAACTGCTTCATCAAGCCGGTCACCGTGTTGTCCGCGCTGTTGATCGAATAGATCTCCGACATGTGGCTGTGGCTCATGAGTTTGTAGAGGCCTGGGCATTTACCCGCTTTGCACAGGGCGACGTTCAATTGTTCGCTTTGGCGGTGAAAGTCTGGCGGGTCCAGCTCGGCATAGGCCAGCAGCAAAGGCACTTTAGCCGCCACCAGACCGGGCACGGCCGATCGGGCGGGGTACTGGGCGGTGTCTTTTCCAAAGTAGGCTTGCAGGGGCGGGTTGGACTCGGCCGTGACCGGGTCAAAAAGGCCTGACAGCAGCACCGCACCCGCCAAGCCCGAGCCGGGCACGACATGGAATTGCGGATGACCCACGTACTGCGCCACATGCGCCGCGCCGGCCGAGTGGCCCATCAAGATGATGCGCTGGGGGTTGCCGCCGCTGGCAGCGATGTTTTCGCGCACCCATCTCAGGGCCGACTGGATGTCGAGCTGCGCAGCGGGCCAGAGGTTGGCCGGGGCCAGCCGGTAGGTCATGTTGACGCCCACCATGCCTTGGCGCACGGCCCACAGCATGATGTTGTCGTAGAACGGGCTGTCGCCTGTGCGGCGCTCGCCGCGCATGAAGGCGCCGCCGTGCACAAACACCAGCACGGGCTGGTTCGCCTGGGGTTTGTCGGGAGTGAACACATCGAGCAGGTGACGAGCGTCGCTGCCATAGCGCACGTCACGGCGCACCTTGACGCCGGCATAGGGCTCGCGCTCGGCCAGCGGGGCGTAGAGTTTTTCGGTCGGTGGCGGCGCCACGACGGGGCCAATTTTGAGCAGTTCAGCAGCGATTGGGGCCGGGACGGCCGAGGGGACTTGGACGGTTTTGGACGAGGGCAGGCCAGCGCAGCCGACAAGGCACGCAGCAAGGATGGCAGTCAGGACAGCACGCATGGTGAACACTCCAACAGGGCTTAAAACCCGAAATGCCGCTTGGGGGAATCCCACAAAATGGCGGCCCGTTCGGCGGGGGAAAACTGCGACTCAAACACCTTGAGCATGGGGCCATAGTCCAGCCGGTACGGTGCTTTGAGGTAGGGCCAGTCAGACGCCCACACGCATTGGTCAACGCCAAAGTTGTGCACCAGAGCGTCGGCATACGGACGCACATCGGGGAACGGGAAACCCGCTTGCGAGAATTTGGCGTAGCCCGAAATCTTGATGACTGCGCGGCCTTCGCGGCCCAGCGCCAGCAAGGTCTGAAAGCCCGCTTGCTGCATGTCGGCGTCCAGCGTGGGGCGGCCGCAGTGGTCAAAAATCATCTTACCGCCGACGCGCTCCAGCATGGGCATGAAGTCAAGCAACAGGTCTTTTTCGACCTGGAACTGCGCCCACAGGTTCAGCGCTTTCAGGCGCATGAGCAAGGGCTCGATGTCGGCGTAGTACCCAAAACCGTGCAGGGCCGGGTTGAAGGCGATGCCGATGACACCGCGTGATTTCAGATCAGCCAGGGCCTCCAGCGAACAGTCGTTGGGCACCACGGCGATGCCTTTGTAGCGGCCTTGGCCCAGGGCGATGGCGTCCAGCAGGCAGCGGTTGTCGGTGCCGTAGCCCGAGTTGGGTCCCACCAGCAGGGCGTGCGCCACGCCATGGCAAGCCATGACTTCCAGAAAGTAGCGGGCATCGCCCATCTCTTGCCCGGCAGGGCGGTAGCCCACATCGGACGCATACGGAAAGCGCTGGGGGTCCAGCACGTGGCAGTGCGAATCGATCTTGCGCTCGTCAAAGATAGACATGCGTTCCGATCTGAAGGCAGTTTGCTGGTGTTCGGGCATCACGCCAGACCAAGCCTTGAGGGCTAGACCCATCCATCATGCAAACCAGGCACTCACTTTGTCGCGGGCTTGTTGCCTCACATCGTCGGTCACGTACATGGCCACGGTGAGCACCGCAGACACCAACACCCCGAGGTCGTCCGAGTAGCCCAGCACCGGCGTGATGTCGGGCACCGCGTCGAGGGGCGAGATGAAATAGGTCAGGGTGCCATAAATGACGGTCTTGGCCCACAGTGGGGTGTCGGGTTTTTGAGCAGCATAAAACAGGCACAGCGCCCGCTCGACCACGTCCTGGCCTGCGGCTTTGGCAAAGTTTTTGAGCTTGTCCCAAAAACTTTTTTCAGAGAAGGTGCTGTGCTCCAGCAGTTTGTCGCCGCTCATGCCGTTGTCCTTCATGCGCCCGTTCCTCAAGCCTTGGCCAAATGTTGTTTGGCCAAATCCACGTACCAGTCCAGACAGCCCGGGTTGGCCATGGCGTCTTTGTTGACCACCTTTTCGAGGGGCTGGCCCAACATCAGTTTCTTGATTGGCAACTCCTGCTTTTTGCCCGACAGGGTGCGCGGGATCTCGGCGACCTGGAAGATCTCATTAGGAATGAAACGCGGGCTGAGCGCCACCTTGATGGCGTTGTTGAGTTTGGCCTTGAGCGCGTCGTCAAACGCCGTGCCCGGGCGCAGCACCACGAACAGCGGCATGTAGCTTTCTTTGCCCAGGTATTCCAGGTCCACCACCATCGAGTCCATGACTTCGGGCAGGGCTTCGACGGCGCTGTACAGCTCGCTGGTGCCCATGCGCAGGCCGTAGCGGTTGATGGTGGCATCGCTGCGGCCAAAGATCACGCAGCCTTCGCCCTCGCCTTGCGCGTCGCCAATGCGCAGCCAGTCGCCGTGGCGCCACACACCGCCCATGCTGGCCGGGCCGTCGCCGCCGCCGGGTTGGCGGCCATGGCCTGCGGGGTACATCTCGAAGTAGCTGGCCAAATAGCGGGCGTTGTCCTTGTCGTTCCAGAAATACAGCGGCATGGACGGGATGGGCTGGGTGCAGACCAGCTCGCCCACCTCGCCGATCACCGGCTCGCCCGCTTCGTTCCAGGCCTCGACCGCGCAGCCGAGTTCGCGGCATTGCATGACGCCGGGCTCTTGCGGCAATTCGCGGTGACCGCCCACAAAGGCACCCGCAAAGTCGGTGCCGCCCGAGATGTTGCACCACCAGATGTCGGTGCCAATGGCCTTGAATTGCTCCACCCCCCAGGTTTGTGTGTCCGCCGACAGGGGCGATCCGGTGGTGCCCAAGGCGCGAACCCGCGACAAATCGCCGCAACGCGAAATGTCCAAACCGGCTTTGTGGCAGTTGGCAAAGTAGGCCGCGCCCGCGCCAAAAAACGTGACGCGCTCTTGCGCCGCCATGCGCCACAAAATGCCCCAGTCGGGGTTGTCTTTGCTGCCGCCGGGGTTGCCGTCATAAATCACGCAGGTCACACCGTTAAGCAGGCCCGCAACCTGTGCGTTCCACATGACCCAGCCGGTGGAGCTGTACCAATGAAAGCGCTCGCCAAAGCTGTTGGACTGGTAGCTGCAGCCGATGTCGTTGTGCAAAATCTTGTTGGCAAGCGCCACAATCACGGTGCCGCCATGGCCGTGCACGATGGGCTTGGGCAGGCCGGTGGTGCCGCTCGAATACACAATCCACAGCGGGTGGTCGAACGGCAACCACATCGGCATGAAGGCCTGCACCTGAGCGTCGTCCCGCGCGGTGATGCTTGACATCTGCACGCTGGCACCCACGGGGCAATGGGCCAGGTCGAGTGTGCCCAGGTTGTCGTGGATGATGACGTGCTGCACGCTGGGCAGCGCGTCGCGCAACTCCTGCACCACACCCATGCGGTCAAAGTCGCGCCCGCCGTAGCTCACGCCGTCCACTGCGATCAGCACCTTGGGCTCGATCTGCTTGAAGCGGTCGAGCACCGCGTTGGTGCCCATGTCGGGCGCACATATGCTCCAGACGCCGCCCACGCTGGCGGTGGCCAAAAACGCCACCATGGCCTCGGGAATGTTGGGCAAATAGGCCGCTACGCGGTCACCCGGATGCACACCTTGGGCCTGCAGGTGCAAAGCCATGGCTGCGACCTGGCGGCGCAGCTCGGGCCAGGTCATTTCGCGGCGCAGGCCTTTTTCGTTGTGGCTGATGACGGCCAAAAAGCCTGCATCGTGCGCGGGCTGCACATGGCGCAGCACCTGGTGGGCGTAATTGGTCTTGGCACCAGGGAACCACTTGGCACCGGGCATGACGTTATTTGACAACACGGCCGTGTGCGGTGTGGGGGACTGGAAATCAAAGTAATCCCAAATGCTTTGCCAAAACGCATCGAGCTCGGTCACCGACCAACGCCACAGGTCGTTGTAGGTGGCAAAACTCAGGCCGCGTTCATCGCGCAGCCAGTTTTGGTACAGCCGGATTTGGGGCAGATGAGGCGCGGTCATAGTGGTGCGTGTCACGTTGTTCATGGTTTGCAGCGTAGCAGCGCCTGCGCTGCGCTGTCACGCGCAAGAACCCTGAAACATGCACCTAAGTGACAGGACGGGCTGCGCTCAGCCGGGCACCGTTTCGCAGCGGCCCTGGCCTGTGGCGTGCCCCCGAAAATCGCTTTGCCACTGACGCGCCACCAGGTCAATCTGAATGCGTTCGTTGTCGATCGCCGTCATCACGCCTTGGGGAATGAGTGAAAAACCATGGGGCTCCAAGCCATCGATGCGCAAACTGCGGATGGCTTTTTTGTCCCAATCGATGCGCACCTCGCGCACCCAGGTGCTGCGCTGCGGCAAGTAGGCCACGGCGCAACTGAGCACCACCGAAGAAGGTGCCGCCACAGCGGGGACCTGAGCGGCAAGGCACAGCGCCACCCATCCCACAGCGTGAATCGGCCAGCGCACAGCTTCAGGCCGCCGTGTCTTTGTTCATGCGCTGGCTTTTCCAGTACACATCGTCCCCGCCATTCATGCGATTGAGCACGCGGGCCAGCACAAACATCAGGTCAGACAGGCGGTTCAAGTATTGACGCGGCGTGTCGTTCAAGGCTTCTTCGTTGCCCAAGGCCACGCAAGCGCGTTCAGCCCGCCGGGCGACCGTGCGGCACACATGGGCTTGCGACGCACCACGGGTGCCTGCAGGCAAGATGAACTCTTCGAGCTTGGGCAGCTGGGCGTTGTATTTTTCCAGTGCCTCGTCCAGAGCAGCCACGGCCTCAACTTTCAGCAGTTCAAAACCGGGAATCGACAGCTCACCGCCCAGATTGAACAACTGGTGCTGCACTTCCACCAGCACTTCGCGCACGTCAGCGGCCATGTCTTCGCACAACAAGACGCCAATGTTGGAGTTCAGTTCATCCACCTCGCCCATGGCGTGCACGCGCAGGCTGTTTTTGGACACGCGTTGGTTGTTGCCCAGGCCGGTTGTGCCGTTGTCCCCGGTGCGGGTGGCGATTTGTGTGAGTCGGTTGCCCATGGAATTGCTCTCTTATTGTGTTCGCTCAAGCGTGCAGGGTCGGAAAAATCGCCCACAGGGGTGAGCTCTTACAAAGATCCTTGATTGTCGGCCAACTGGCTGCCCCTTGTCTGACAAAGGACAGCAAGGCCATTGTTTGCGGCGTAAACTGCGCATTCACTCGTCTGGCGGGTATGCCACGCCACCATTGGAGACACCCATGAACGCCCCTATTGCCGCCGCCCACTTGGCCCCCGAAATTGCGCAACGTGCTGTGCCCGAAGCTTTTTTAACGGCCCTTAAAGCCCGCTTTGGCAACAACTGCTCCACCGCGCTGGTCGTGCGTGAGCAGCATGGCCGCGACGAGTCGGCTTTCACCCATGTGCCCCCTCCCGCCGCCGTGGTGTTTGCCGAAAACACCCAGGACGTGGCCGATGCCGTGAAACTGTGCGCCGAGCACAAAGTGCCCGTGATCCCGTTTGGCGTGGGCTCCTCACTCGAGGGCCATTTGCTGGCGGTGCAAGGTGGCATCAGCATCGACCTGACACGCATGAACAAGGTGCTGGCCATCAACGCCGAAGACCTGACAGTGACGGTGCAACCGGGCGTGACGCGCAAGCAACTGAACGAAGAGATCAAATCCACTGGCTTGTTCTTTCCCATCGACCCAGGCGCAGACGCGACGATTGGCGGCATGAGCGCCACACGCGCCAGCGGCACCAACGCCGTGCGCTACGGCACCATGCGCGAGAACGTGTTGGCCATGGAAGTGGTCACCGCAGCGGGCGAAGTCATCCGCACAGGCACCCGTGCCAAAAAGTCGAGCGCCGGTTACGACCTGACGCGCCTGATGGTGGGCAGCGAAGGCACGCTGGGCGTGATCACCGAAGTCACCGTGCGCCTTTACCCCTTGCCCGAAGCCATTTCGGCTGCGATCTGCTCCTTCCCGAGCATCGAAGCGGCCGTGCACACCGTGATCCAGACCATTCAGTTGGGCGTGCCGATTGCCCGGGTGGAGCTGATCGACCACAACACCGTGCGCATGGTCAATGCCTACGCCAAGTTGGGTTTGCGCGAAGAGCCCATGCTGCTGATGGAGTTTCACGGCTCACCTGCAGGCGTGAAAGAACAAGCCGAAACCGTGCAAGAAATCGCCAGCGAGTTTGGCGGCAATGCTTTTGAATGGGCCGTCACGCCCGAAGAACGCACCCGCCTGTGGACCGCACGGCACAACGCCTACTTTGCCGCCATCCAGAGCAAACCCGGCTGCCGCGCCATCAGCACCGACACCTGCGTGCCCATCAGCCGCTTGGCCGATTGCTTGCTGGACTCCATCACCGAAACCGATGCCAGCGGCATTCCTTACTTTTTGGTGGGCCATGTGGGGGATGGCAACTTCCACTTCGGCTATTTGATCGACCCCAACAACCCGCAGGAATGTGAAACTGCGGAGGCCCTGAACCAACAACTGGTCAGCCGGGCGCTGCGCTTGGGCGGCACCTGCACCGGCGAGCACGGCATCGGCCTGCACAAGATGGACTTCTTGCGCACCGAAACCGGCGAAGGCGCGGTGGACATGATGCGCACCATCAAGCGGGCGCTGGACCCGCACAACATCATGAATCCGGGCAAGATTTTCTCGATGTAAGTGCGCAAGGCCTGGTCACAGGCCTTGCGCTTGTCAGAGCATCAGATCGCTGGTGCTTTGACCGAGCCCCACACCGCTTCCATGGCCATGCCAATGGCCAGCAAGTTGGCGTCCGAGCCCAAGGGGCCGTCGATCTCCATGCCCACAGGCAAACCGCCCGCTGTCAGACCCGCAGGGATCGACAGACTGGGAATGCCGGCGTTGGTGCACGGGTCGGTGTTCCGGATGCAAGTGCCAAAGGTGTCTTTGTCCTTTTGCTCAACACCGCCCACGGTGTAGCTGATCTTGTCAGAACCTTTAACTGCATCGATCTTGGGTGCCGCCACGATGGTGGTTGGGAACAACACACACTCCACGCCTTGCGCAGTGAAATAGTCTTTGTAGAGTTTTTGCAGTTGTGCGCGGCCCCCGGTTGTGGGCACCATGGCAGCGGCATAGGCGGCGGCAAAGACATCGCCCGCAATCGCACCAAAAGCACCCACCACGTCGGGGCTGGCCAATCCGGCCTGCACCTGAGCCACGGTGGTAACGGGTGCATTGTTGGCGGTCAAATAAGCAGGAATCGCTTTGATGGGTTCGTGCAATGCAATAGGGAATGAGATCGCGTTATTGAGCGCCATGATGCCGGTCAAGTCGGCCTCGACAAACACCACGCCAGCATCTGCCAACTTTTTCTTGGCCGCTTCAGCCACCGGTCTCACGTTGTCGTCCAGACCCGCCCAGAATGCAGCGGGAACACCCATTTTCAAACCCTTCAGTGATTTGGCAGTGGGGACAGCGCTGCCAGTAATGACCGCATCAAGCAAAGCGATGTCTGCGACAGTGCGGGCCATGGGGCCAACGGTATCGCGTGTGGTGCTGATCGGCAGCACGTCACTCACGCCGTCCGGATAACGGCGGCCTTTGCCAAAACCATCGCCCACTGAGGGGCGAAAGCCAGCAATGCCAGAAAAAGATGCAGGCTCCCTTGTTGAGCCACCCGTGTCCGTGCCCAAACCAACTGGCGCAAAGCGTGCGGCGACTGCAATGGCTGTGCCACCCGATGAACCGCCAGGAATACGGCTGGTGTCGTACGGATTTTTGGCAGGACGGTTGGCTTGTTTGCTGATCGGGTCAATGCCCAGTGTGAAGTTGGTGGTGGTGATGCCAAAGGCCCACTCGTGCAAATTGGACTTGCCCAAAATGATCGCGCCCGCATCGACCAGCTTTTGCACGCTGGGGGCATTGGTTTTGGGTGTGAAGTTGCGCAGCGAAGAAGTACCGCCAGTGGTCTTCATGCCTTTGGTGTTGATGTTGTCCTTGACCACCAAGGGCAAACCAGCCAAAGCGCCCAGTTTTTTGCCTGCAGCCCGATCGGCATCGACTTGTTTGGCCGCAGCCAAAGCGCCTGCTTCGTCGATGCTGATCATCGCGTTGAGATCAGACAAGGACTTGGCCCGATTGATCAGGTGGGTGACGTAGGCCGTGGCCGTCAGGGTACCGGCCTTGTAGGCGGCAAGCACTTGCGTGGCGGTGAGTTCCCGCTGCGCACTTTCGGACAAGGGTGAGGCGCTGTTGCTGCCACCATATGCCTTCAGGCCCGTGCCTCCGAGCATGGCTGCCGCCGACACGGCTGTGGTGTTTTTGAAGAAATTGCGACGGGAAGTGTTCGGGGTCATGGGGGTCTCCGTTTGTGGTTCAAACGCCTCAATGGGCGTTCATCCCATGCTAAGAAGACCTGTCGCAGCCCACCATCCTGCAAAGTCAGGAAGCACCAAGACTCACGGGCGCAATTTGTGGATCAGTGTGGCCCTGTTGCCCACACCCACCTTGCGAAAGGTGTTTTCCAGATGGGTGCGCACGGTGGTGCTGGCAATCTGCAGTTCACGCGAAATTTCCTTGTCCGAGCGACCCAGCATGACGAGCCGGGCAATGTCCTGCTCGCGCGGCGTCAGTCGCTCAGCGAGTGTGTTGAGCTTCAGGGCTTGCGCATCATGGCCACTTTGTGCCCGGGCCAGTGCCGTCACAAAGGCCGGCTGCAGCATGTCCAGCAAGCGCAACTCGTCATCAGAAAAGTTGTCGCGCCGACGGTCGCGCCAGATGCGCATGTCCCCCAGATTCCTGCCCTGATGCCAGGCGTAGAGGTTCACACCCCAGTAGAGCCCGTCCTTCTGAAGGAAGTCGTTGAAGAACTCGGTTTTGACCAGCTCTTCGTGGGCCAGCACATCGGTGGCACGCACGGCCACCTGAAAGCGTTGCATGTGTGGGGTGATGGGGTCATTGAACTGGTAGTAGCGCTCGTAGGAGCGCAGGTTTTCCGAGTCTATGTTGATCTGAAGGGCCTTGCCAAAACGCTGCAGGTCCGGTTGCCAGACAAAACTGGCGTAAAACTGAGCACCCAGCAACTGCATGACCAAGTCTCCGACCAGCTCACGGATTTCTTGCTCCTCGTGCGGCTCCGCCAAGGTCTGCATGATCTGGCCCAACAACACGGTTTGTTTTGCGCTGAGGTACATGCGGGGTCCTTGGATGTCTTCACGTTAGAGCGTTGATTAAATTTCAGCCAAGGAAAAATCCCAATCGGGTTTATCCCATCCTTCAAAACGAGGATGCTCGCCAAGCGCACAAGGCCAGAGACCCTCATCAGCCCGACACGCCCTGACTGCTGTCGTCTCACCTCTTGGGTGCATCAAGCACTCAGCGGTGCCTGCTTCAATGGCGCCGTGTCCACAGCCACTGCGCCACACCGCCAGCCACCACGCCCCAAAAGGCCGAACCAACGCCCATCAGCGTCACGCCCGACAGGGTCACCAAAAAGGTCAGCACCGCAGCCTCGCGGTGCTGCTCGTCCTTGACAGCGGCTGTCAGCCCCGCCGTCATCGTGCCCAACAGGGCCAAACCCGCCACGGCCAAAACCAGGGCCTGAGGAAACGCTGCCATCAGGCTGACAATGGTGCCTGCGGCCAAGCCCAAGGCGATGTACAGCACCCCCGCAAAAACCGATGCGGTGTAACGGCGAGCCGGGTCGGGGTGGGCTTCTTGGCCCATGCAAATCGCCGCAGTGATCGCCGCCAGGTTCAGGGCATACCCGCCAAAAGGCGCCAACAAGAAACTGGCCAGACCCGTTGCACCCACCACCGGCGACACCGGGGTGTTGTAACCCGATGCACGTTGCGCGGCCACACCCGGCAAATTTTGGGAAGCCATGGTCACCACAAAAAGTGGCAGGGCCACACTGACCATGGCCGCCCAACTCCAAGTGGGACTCACCCACACGGGCAGACCCCAAGACCCGTCGACACTGGACAAATGCAGCTGGCCTTGCGCGGCGGCCACCGCCATGCCCACCAACAACACCACAAGCACCGACCAACGTGGCCACCAGCGGCGGCCCAGCAAATAGGCCGCCGTCATGGCAAGCACCAACACGGGCGCATGGGCCACAGCCCCCACCGCGTCCAGGGCAAAGCGTGCCAAGACACCCGCCAACAAGGCGCTGGCCAGGGCCATGGGAATTTTGGACATGAGGCGTTCAAACCAGCCGCTGTAGCCCGCCAGCATGATCAACAAGGCACACACCATGAACGCGCCTGTGGCTTCCGGCAAGGTGACGCCTTGGCTCACTGCCAAGACGGCAGCGCCCGGCGTTGACCAAGCCGTCAGCACCGGTTGCCGGTACCACAGGCTCAGGCCCAGACTGCTCAGGCCCATGCCCAAACCCAAGGCCCACATCCAGGACACCGTTTGCGCCGGGTTGGCGCCCAAGGCCTGCGCGGCCGAAAAGACAATCGCCGCCGAACTCGTGAACCCCACAAGCACCGCCACAAAGCCGGCCACCAGCGTCGACACCGAAAAATCACGCCAAATGCGCGTCATGCGGCATCGCCCGTGGGCATTAACAAGGTTTCTGCCCGATGGCACAAAGCGGCTGGCTCAAAAGGCTTGAGCATCACGCCGCTCAGGCCTGCCGATTTGAAGCGCTCCAGATCCAGTGGGTTGACGTTGGCGGTCAGACCCAACACCGGCACTTGTTGGATACGGTCTGCGGCGTCCTGACGAATAAGTCGGGTCGCGTCAATGCCGTCCATGATCGGCATGACCATGTCCATGAAGACCAGGTCCACCGCCTGCTCTCGCAACACGTCCAGCGCCTTTTGCCCGTCGACAGCCTCCAGAACCACGCTGTGGGGCCAGGCGTTTTGCAGCACCTGTTTGAGGAGCAATCGGTTCACCGGGTGGTCGTCGGCCACCAGGAAGGTCCAAGCCTTGTCGGTACTTTGCAGCATGTGCGGGTGCTGCTCTGAGGACTGAATCGGGGCGGTGGCCGCGGTCAAGGGCAGTTGCAGCCAAAAGCGCGAACCTTGACCGGGCTCGCTTTCGAAGCCGATTTGACCACCGAGCAAGTGGGCCAGTTTCTGTGAAATGGCCAGCCCCAGACCATTGCCCCCGTACAAGGTTTGGGTGTCGTTTTCAGCTTGTGCGAAGCGTTTGAAGATCTGGTCTTGCCGGTCTTTGGCAATGCCAATGCCCGTGTCCTGCACAGAAAACTCCACCCCAGTATCCGTCCAGCGCACCCGCAAGCCCACCGAACCTTGGTGCGTGAATTTCAGGGCATTGCCCAACAAATTGACCAAGACCTGCATGAGGCGATGGCGGTCGGTGTGCACCCAAATGGGCAAGGCAGGGTCGAGCTCCAAGTGGTAATCCAGACTCATGCTTTCCACACGCGGCTTGAACAGTTCAAAAGCGTGCTGGGCGATGTGCCGCAACTCAAAGGTCTCGGGCTGGATGACCAATTGCCCCGACTGCAGTTGCGAATAGTCCAGGATGTCGTTGATCACCGTCATCAGGTGGTCTGCGGATTGGCGCGTGTGGTTGAGTACCTTGAGGGCCTCAGGCTTGCCTTGCACGCGGGCCAACAACAAAGCATTGAAGCCCAATATGGCGTTCATGGGTGTGCGCAACTCGTGGCTCACCGTGGCAATGAAATGCTCGCGCATGGCCGAGGTGTGTTCCAGTTCTTCACGCCGGGCTTCCAACTCACGCTGGTGCTTGCGGCTTTCTTCCAAGGCCTGACGGTACATGTGGTCGTACATCAAGGGCACCACAATCAGCACGCAGGTCACCAGTGAGTAGGTCAACAAAGACGAGGGCACATGCGCCATGCCTGTCTCGAAGGATTGAACCCAGCCCTGATGGTTCGACACGACCATCAAGAATTGCAGCAACAGCACCGCCAACAGCCAAAAAATGCCCGCTCTGCGGCTGATCACATAAAAAGGGGTCAGGGGCAAAATCAGCATCCAGGCCAATCGGGGCGAATAGACGCCGCCAGTGGACCATGCCGCATAAAACAAAATCAAAGCCCCCAGTCCTGTGGCCAGATGGGTGGCCCAATTCAATGAAAAGCCCCGGTTGACCATCACCAGCAGCGCAAACAAACAAGCTGCAAAACTGCTGAACATCACGTTCGCGTAGTAATAGGGACTGACCACGGCATAGGTCAAGAGCACCACAATCACCACGACCACAAAGTAAAAGACGTAGGGCATCTTGCCCTGCTGATAGCGAGTGGGCAAACGTGTCGCCATGCGGGCCATCGCATGAGCGATCAGGGCCATGGGTTTCACGATCGACCCTTTCTCGCCAAAGCAATGTGGTGGCCCACCGTGCGCACCAGCATGGCCATCTCCATCGGCTTGTGCAGCACATCGTTCATGCCCGCGGCCAGGCAACGTTCACGGTCCACCGGGTTGGTGTTGGCCGTGAGTGCCAAGATCGGCATGCGGGCGGCGATGGCCGGAAACTGCTGGCGAATTTGCCGTGTGACCTGCATGCCGTCCATGTCCGGCATGATCATGTCAATCAGCGCCACATCAAACAACTGCTGATCGATCAGGCCAAGCGCCTTGGCGCCGCTGTCGACGGTGGTGATTTGCGCCTTGGGCCAGCATTTTTGCAATTGCAGTCGGGCCACCATCAGGTTGACGTTGTTGTCGTCCACCACCAAGATGCTCAAGGGCTCATCGCTCAGGTTGTCGTCAATCAAGTCCACCAGCGGGTCTAAGCTCTGCGCCGCTTCCAGCGGAATCTCAAACCAAAACAGTGCGCCTTGGCCCTCTTGGCTGTCCACCCCGATCTGGCCGCCATGCAGCGTCACCAGTTTTTCACACAGTGTCAAACCCAAGCCCGTGCCGCCATAGGCCCGGTTGGTTTGCACATCGGCGTGTTCAAAACGCCGAAAAATGTGGGCCTGCCGCTCACGCGGAATGCCCCGTCCGGAATCTTGCACCTCAAAACGCATGCGCTCACCGCAGGCCATCAACCGCACCGTGACCGATCCTTGGTGCGTGAATTTGATGGCGTTGTCCACCAGGTTGTTCAGGATTTGCAGCAAACGGTTGGGGTCGCCATGCACCCGGTCTGGCAAATCGGTGCCCCGCTCAATCG
>JBIKHW010000135.1:0-8215 GCA_044361935.1 Limnohabitans sp.
ATCCATAGCATCTTGAGCCGGGATCCAGAATGCAGTGCAGGTCTTTGCAAAAGGCAGTATTCAAGACTGGATCCCGGGTCTTCGCCCGGGATGACAAAGACGGGGGAAACCACTTGTGCCTCAGTTCAGCGTGCCGCCACTCATCACCAAATCGTCCAGGCGCTTGTGCCGATGCACCACCAACAAATCCAAGGCGCAATGTGTCGCCGCGATCTGAAGAGGGGCAGGCCAGCTAGGCAAGCTGGGGCCTTTCCAGTTGGCTGCCTGCTCTGGCAGCAGCGGTAAATGCACAAAACCGCTGTGCACACCCAGCCCTGCCAGTGTGTGCTGCAGGGCATAAAACACCTGGTTGCAGACAAAGGTGCCTGCTGTTTGTGAGACCGAAGCTGGAAAGCCCGCCGCCTTCAAGCCCGCCACCAAGGCCTTGATGGGCAAGGTGCTGAAGTAGGCCGCTGGTCCCCCCGCGATCACCGGCACATCGATGGGCTGAGCCCCCGCGTTGTCGGGGATGCGGGCGTCCTGGACATTGAGGGCCACCCGCTCCACCGAGAAGTCGCAGCGCCCCTCGGCCTGGCCCAGCGCCAGCACGATGTCGGGGCGGTGCTGTGCTAAGGCCTGTTGCAAAGCGGGCAGGGCCTGCGCAAACACGCAGGGCAGTTGCACCGCTGTGACCTGCGCACCCGCGATGTCCGCGCCGTGGATCGCACGCGCTACTTCCCAGGACGGGTTAAAGCTTTGTCCGTCAAAGGGCTCAAAGCCTGTGACCAGGATGCGCACCACGGCCATGGTTTTCAGGCGTTGAAGATCGACACAGTCTTGCTGTTGAGGTAAGCCTCCAGCGCCTCGGGGCCGCCTTCGGAGCCGTAGCCCGAATCCTTGACGCCGCCAAAAGGCAGCTCGGGCCAGGGTGCTGCAGGCTGGTTGACCCACAGCATGCCAACGTCCAAGCGCTGGCTCAGCTGGTGCATGGTTTTCATGGAGTTGGTGAAGGCGTAACCGGCCAGACCAAAAGGCAGGCGGTTGGCTTCGGCAATCGCGTCGTCGATGTTGTCGAAGCTGCGGATCGCCGCGATCGGGCCAAAGGGCTCGTTGACCACCACATCGGCGTCGAGCGGCACATGCGAGAGCACCGTGGGCGCAAAGAAGTTGCCTTGTGTGCCGATGCGTTCACCACCCGTCAGCACCTTGGCGCCCTTGGCGCGGGCGTCTTGCACGATGGACTGCATGGCGGCCAGGCGGCGATCGTTGGCCAGCGGCCCCATTTGTGTGCCTGCCGTCAGGCCGTCGCCCACTTTCAGGGCCTGTGCTTGTGCGGCAAATTGTTCGGCAAAGGCGTCGGCAATGCTGTGGTGCACCAAAAAGCGGGTGGGCGAGATGCAGACCTGGCCCGCGTTGCGGAACTTGGCCGCGCCTGCGGTTTTCAGGGCCAGCGCGATGTCAGCGTCTTCGGCCAGGATGACCGGGGCGTGGCCGCCCAGCTCCATGGTCACGCGCTTCATGTGCTGGCCCGCCAAGGCGGCCAGTTGCTTGCCCACGGGGGTCGAGCCAGTGAAGGTGATCTTGCGGATCAGGGGGTGCGCGATCAGGTAGTTCGAGATCTCGGCCGGTGTGCCGTAAACCAAACCAATCACGCCAGCGGGCACGCCTGCATCGTGGAAGGCGCGGATCAACTCGGCCGGGGCGGCAGGTGTTTCCTCGGGCGCTTTGACGATGATGGAGCAACCGGTGGCCAAGGCGGCGGACATTTTGCGCACGGCCTGGTTGATCGGGAAGTTCCAGGGCGTGAAGGCGGCCACAGGTCCCACCGGCTGCTTGAGCACCTGCTGCTGCACGTTGATGTTGCGTGGGGGCACGATGCGGCCATAGACGCGGCGGCCTTCTTCGGCAAACCACTCGATGATGTCGGCGGCCGACATGGCTTCGACCTTGGCTTCGGCCAGGGGCTTGCCTTGTTCTTGCGTGAGCAGCTCGGCAATTTGGGGGGCGCGTTCGCGCATCAGCGCGACGGCCTTGCGCAAGATGGCGCTGCGCTCATTGGCGGGCACATCGCGCCACAACTCAAAGCCCTTTTGGGCCGCTTGTGCGGCCCGCTCCAAGTCGGGGATGCCCGCGTGTGCCAAGCGACCGATTTCGGTGCCGGTGGCGGGGTTGAACACGGCCAGGGTGCGGCCGCCTTCGGCATCACACCATTGGCCGTTGATGAAGAGTTGGGTGTTGGGGTAAGTCATGGCGGGGTCCAGTCGAAAAAAACAGGCGTTCAAAAGGGGGTGAAAAAGGATGGGGGGATTGTGGCTTGAAACGCGGGCGATGCCGTCAACACCGTGACAGCAGCGGTCTCGTTCACGGCAAAGCCAGACAAGCCGACTTGGATTGCCTTAAGTTTGTCCACCTTGGATGACATGAATCAACCAACTGAAGATGGGCAGGTTGAATTCGTTTGGCGGACCTGCAGTCCAGCACAATGTCACACCATGTCCTCTGAAAAAATCCCATCCAGCGTTCGCGCCGTCCTGTTTGTGCCCCACGGCTCCCCCATGTTTGCCCTATACCCCGGTGCGGCGGGTGCAGCCATGACACAGGTGGCGGCTCAGCTGGGCAAGCCCCGCGCCATCGTGGTGGTCAGCCCGCACTGGGACACCGCTGTGGCCACCGTCGGCTTTGCCACCCGGCCCGAAACCATCCACGACTTTGGCGGCTTTGACCCGCGCCTGTACGAGATGCAATACCCCGCCACCGGCTGCCCCGAAGTCGCCGCCCAAGTGGTGGCCGCCCTGCAAACGGCGGGCCTGCCCGTGGCGCAAGACGCGCAACGTGGTCTGGACCACGGGGCCTGGATTCCGCTGCGCCAGATGTACCCCGACGCCGACGTGCCGGTGGTGCCCCTGTCGGTGCAAAGCCATTTGGGCCCGGAGCACGCTTTCCGTGTGGGCCAGGCGTTGGCCGGTTTGGCGCAGCAAGGCATTTTGGTGCTGGCCTCAGGCAACATCACACACAACCTGCGAGACCTGATGGTGTTGCGTACCCAAGGCGGCGCCATACCGGGTTATGTGCAAGCTTTTCCTGACTGGATCCACACCCACATGGCAGCCCGCGATGTGCCCGGCCTGCTGGCTTACCGCCAGCTAGTCTCTGGCCAGCGTGCGCACCCCAGCGACGAACACCTGCTGCCGCTGTTCACCGCTCTGGGTGCAGCGGGGGCCGATGCCCAGCCTGAGGCCTTTTTCCGGGGCATCAGCGACCACGTCATTGCCATGGATGGTTACGCTTTTCACTGACCGAGCATCAGTCACCTGTCTGTAGGGACCGGGGTTCAAAGCCATCGCAAGAACGTTTGCGGCCAATAATGCAGTGCACAGTAAAAAGCCGATGAGTGATTTGCTTGATTCAGCGCAAACCCTCAAGCGCCGCAAGCACTCATGATCAGAGCATTGCTCATGACCACCTTGACCCCCTCCCCTCCTGAACCGAGCGCCGCCAGCGGCCCAGCCCTCACACCACCCCCACCCGCCACGCCACTGGCCCCCCAGGGCCCCGGCCGCCTCGTGACCGATGCGCCCATGCGCATGTTCCATTGGCTGTTTGCCCTGAGCTTTGTCGGGGCCTACATCAGCGCCGACAGCGAACACTGGCGGTTGGTGCATGTGGTCCTGGGCTACACCTTGGCGGGCTTGCTGGCTTTTCGGATCGTGTATGGCCTGGTCGGGCCCAGGCCGACCCGATGGAGCACCATGTGGCGCAAAGTCAGTGGGGCCAAGGCCTGGCTGAAAACGTTGCAAACGGCTTGGCGCCCAGGTGGCGACTGGCAAGCGGTGGCCTGGCGACAGGTACCGATTTTGTTGATGGCCATGTCCTTGCTGGCCTTGTTGGCCGTGGTGCTGCCGCTGACCCTGACCGGTTATGGCACCTTCCACGAGTGGGGTGGCGATTTGGGCGGCGAGGTGTTGGAGTCTTTGCACGAATTTTTTGGCAACACGGCCTTGAGCTTGGTGCTGTTGCACCTAGCCCTGCTGGCAGGTCAAAGCTATTGGCGTCAAAAAAATCTGGCGCTGCCCATGCTCACGGGTCGCCTCGAAGGCCGGGGGCCCGATCTGATCGCACACAACCGGGTGTGGCTGGCGATCTTGTTGCTCTTGTGTGTGCTGGCCTACATCGCGTGGGAGATTTACAGCGCTGCACTGTGAAGAGCAGGTATAGCCCGGTATAGAAATCTCTATCCAAAGGCAAATGGTTTTATGTGGCGCATTTTTCTAGCATGTGGCCACACGGTTCCCCGTTGCAAGCGTGGGAGCCGTGTGCAGCGTGGCTTTTCACGTCATCACCTCACTTCGGAGAACTTCATGCCCGTGTTCAAAAAAATCCTCGTTCCCGTGGACGGCAGCGCCACTTCCAACAATGCCTTGGACTTTGCTTTGCGAATGGCCAAAGACGATCAAGCCAGTGTTCGCTTGCTGCATTGCATTGATGAGACGTCCTTCCTCGACGCCTATGAGTATTCCAGTGACTTGATCCAACAAGCCCGGCAGGCAGGCCAGAAAATCTTGCAAGCAGGTGAGGCTGCCGCAAAAAAGCTGGAGGTGAATGCCGACACTTTGCTGCTGGAACGCGCAGGTCAGCGTTTGGGGCACTCGGTGGCCGATGTGGCCGGTGACTGGGGAGCAGATCTGGTGGTGGTCGGCAGCCATGGCCGCCGTGGCATTGGCCGCTTGCTGATGGGCAGTGGAGCGGAGCAGATCTTGCGTACCAGTCCTGTACCCGTGCTCTTGATTCGCGGCTTTGACTGAACGGGCCGTTCCCAGCCCGTTCATCCATGTGCGTCGGTCGACGGATCAGTCGATCTTGGCCCCCGAGGCCTTGACCACCTGCGCCATGCGCACATAGTCGGCAGCCAGCAGTTTGCTGAAATCGGCGTTGCTCATGTCGCGCGGCTCGATGCCTTGTTTGTCCAAGCGGGCCAGCACCGCTGGGTCTTTGAGCAGTTTGCTCACGGCCGCGTTGATGCGGTTGGCCTCGGCAGCGGGCACGGCCGCAGGGCCCAAGAAACCAAACCAGGAGTCAAACTGGTAACCCGGCAAGCCGCTCTCGGCGATGGTGGGCAAGTCCGGCAGGTATTTGCTGCGCTGGGGTGAGGTCACGCCCAACAATCGGACGCGGCTGTCTTTGGCAAAGGAGAGCGCACCGATGCTGGCCGCGATCACCGCTTGGGCACGGCCCGACAGCACTTCGTTGATGGCCTCGCCCGTGGCCTTGAGCGGGATGTGCACCACGTCCGTGCCTGACAAGCCCGTGAAATAGGCCATGGCCAAATGGGTGGCACTGCCCACACCGGCGCTGGCGTAGTTCATCTTGCCAGGGTTGGCCTTAGCGTGACGGATGAACTCGGCCGCGTTTTTGGCGGGCACATCGGGGTGCACCATCAGCACATAGCTGGCGCTGCCGATGTGCGCCAAGGGCGTAAAGTCTTTTTGTGGGTCGTAAGCCAGCTTGGTGTAGAGCGATCCGGCAATGTTGTGGCTGGCGGCAGCGGCCACCATCACCGTACCATCGGCCTCGGCACGCGCCACATAACCGGTGCCCACGGTGCCGCCCGCACCGGCGCGGTTTTCCACAATCACCGTCTGGCCCAGGGCCGCGCCCATCTCTTGAGACAGGGCGCGGGCCAGGGTGTCTTGCACGCCCCCGGCCGCAAAAGGCACCACAATGCGCACCGTTTTGGTGGATTGCGCTTGGGCCAAGCCCGCCGCGGACAACAAAGCTGTGCCAAAAGTGGCCGTCAAAATTTCACGCCGTTGCATCATGAGAGTTTCCTTGTGATGGGTTCAAAACATTACAAATCAGGCCACGATCAGCCCACGCAGACACGGTCGGCCAGGCGGTGCATGAAGCGCTCGCACCAGGCCAGTTGCTCCAGCGTGACCCATTCGTTGGGCTGGTGCGCCTGCGCAATGTGGCCGGGGCCACACACGATGGTGGGTACACCCGCTTGGTGAAACAGCGCAGCTTCCGTGCCAAACGACACCTTGCCCGCGCCACTGGCAGGGTCGACGTCTGCGCAATCAAAACACAGCTGCGCGATCTCGCTGTCAGCGGCTGTGGCAAAGCCGGGCAACACCGATTTGAGTTCGTGCGTGATGCCGGTGTCTGGGGCCACCGCCTGCATGGCGGGCACCAGGCTCTCGCCAAAGGCTTGGGCACGTGCAAACAGGTCTTCGGGCGTGTTCATGTGGTGGTGGCGGATTTCCCAAGTCACCTCGCACTGGCGCGGGATGATGTTGAGCGCGGTGCCGCCAGCGATCACACCGGTGTGGATGGTGGTGTGGGGCACGTCGTAAATCGGGTCGAACGGGCCGTTTTGCACCAGTTCGCGGTGCATGCTTTTGAGGTTCGCGACAAATTCGCAAGCGATCTCGACCGCGTTCACGCCCAGCGGCGTGAGGGATGAATGCGCCTCAAAACCGTGCACCGTGGTTTTGTACGAATGCTTGCCTTTGTGGGCAATGACCACCTGCATGCCGGTGGGCTCGCCCACGATGCAGCCTGCGGGCTTGAAACCCTGGGCCTGCATGTCGGCAATCATGCGGCGCACGCCGATGCAGCCGACCTCTTCGTCGTAGCTGAAGGCCAGGTGGATCGGGCGCTTGAGTTTGCGCTTGAGCAACTCGGGCACCATCATCAGGCAGATGGCACCAAAACTCTTCATGTCTGTCACGCCCCGGCCGTACATCTTGTCGCCTTGGATCACAACTTTGAACGGGTCGGTGTCCCAGGGCTGGCCGTCCACTGGCACCACGTCGGTGTGGCCCGACAGCACCAAGCCGCCGATTTTGGTTTCGCCGTCGTGCGCGGGCAGTGTGGCCCAAAGGTTGGCCTTTTGGCCGCTGTCGTCGTAAGTGCGGCTGCAAGTGATGCCCAAATCCTTCAGATACGCCTGGGTCCAATCGAGCAAAGCCAGGTTGCTGTCACGCGAGACCGTGGCAAAGGCGATCCATTTTTCAATCAGGGGCAGGGCGGCCAGGTCTGCGGCTTGGACAGCGGCGGCAACAGGGGCCAGCGCGGCGGAGGAGATTGGAGCGTTCATGGCAGATTCCATCAAAAATGCCCGTGACGGGCGTTTTTTGATCTTACAGGGCTGGTCGCGCCAAGGCGTCACCTTGCCGACAGGTCAACAGCGATGGTGACCCTAAAGTGAATGGTCTTGTCCTCACCATTTGGAGTCTTCATGGCCATCTATGAGCTGCGCACCTATTCCGTGATCGTCGGAAAAATGTCCGAAGTCATCTCGCACTACAAAAACGAGGGCTGGCCTGCGCTGGCCAAGCACCCACAAAAACTGGTGGGCTACTTCACGGGCGATGTGGGGGCCCTGAATGAGTTGATTCACGTCTGGAAGTTTGAAGACGACGCCGACCGTCGCGCCTTTTGGGCGCAGGTGTTTGCCGACCCCGAATTCATGGCATTTGCCGCCAAAATTCGCCCGCTGATGCGCGAACAAAACAACAAGCTCATGCTGTCCGCCCCCTGGGGCCCACAGCCTTGAGATTCTTGGGGCGGCCGAGGCGCCGCCCCTGCTTCACTGGATCAGGTAACCGCCATCCACAGGCAACACCACGCCCGTGACAAAGCGTGCTGCGGGGCTGGCCAAAAACAGCACCGGGTCCGCCACATCTTCGGGCTGGCCCCAGCGGCCCATGGGCGTGCGGCCCACAACCTGGGCGCTGCGTGTGGGGTCGTCTTGCAGGGCTTGGGTCAAGGGTGTGGCGATCCAGCCGGGGGCCACCGCATTCACGCGGATGTCATCGGCCGCATAAGCAATGGCCAGTGACTTGGTCAGTTGCGCCACACCGCCCTTGCTGGCGCTGTAGCCCGGCGTCAGGCCGCCCCCAAAAAAGCTCAGCATTGAGGCGGTGTTGACGATGCAGCCCTGGCGGGCCTTGAGTCCTGCACGCGCCGCAGCGCACACACGCATGGTGCCGTTCAGGTTGATGTCCACGGTCTGCGCGAATGCCTCAGGGTCGTGTTCGACGTTGCGCTGGATGATGCCCGCACAGTTGACCAGCACGTCGAATTCGCCGAACTCACCGAGCACGGTTTGGACATGCTCGTTTTGTCGCACATCCAGCACATGGAAGGCGATCAGGCGGTTGGCACTCAGGCCTTGCGCAGCCTCGACTTCGGCAGGTGTGGCCCCGGTGGCCGTGACGCTGGCGCCAGTGGCGGC
>JBIKHW010000137.1:0-8211 GCA_044361935.1 Limnohabitans sp.
CGTGCACAAAGAGCGTCCTTTCTTCAAGGACCTGGTGGACTTCATGGTCTCTGGCCCCGTCATGATCCAGGCTCTGGAAGGCGAGAACGCGATCGCCAAAAACCGCGACCTGATGGGCGCAACCGATCCCAAGAAAGCCGCTGCGGGCACCATCCGCGCCGACTTCGCTGACAGCATCGACGCCAACGCCGTGCACGGCTCTGACGCCCCCGAAACCGCTGCCGCTGAAGTTGCTTTCTTCTTCCCCGGCATGAACGTGTACGCACGCTGATTGCGTCGCGCACCGCAAGCGCTCCTGCGCCCTGACCCCATGACGGCCAACCTTCTCGAATTCGACCTAGAAGGTCTGGCCGTTTTTTGCGAGGGTCTGGGCGAAAAGCGCTTTCGGGCCACTCAGTTGTTCCGCTGGATCCACCAGCGGGGCGCATCTGATTTCGATCAGATGAGCGATTTGGCCAAGTCCTTGCGCCAAAAGCTCCAATCTCGCGCACATGTCACGGCCCTGCCCGTGATCAGCCAGCACATTTCCGCCGACGGCACCATCAAGTGGCTGTTCGATGTGGGCGATGGCAACGCCATCGAATCGGTGTTCATTCCCGAAGACGACCGAGGCACCTTGTGCATTTCATCCCAGGCCGGATGCGCTGTGGGATGCCGTTTTTGCTCAACCGGCCACCAAGGCTTCAGCCGTAACCTCACCACGGGTGAGATCCTGGCGCAGCTGTGGTTCGCCGAACACTTTTTACGCAAACACCTCAATACCCCAGACCGCGTCATCTCCAACGTGGTGATGATGGGCATGGGCGAGCCGCTGCAGAATTATTCAGCCCTGGTGCCCGCGCTGCGCGCCATGCTCGACGACCACGGTTATGGCCTCTCGCGTCGACGTGTCACGGTGTCCACTTCGGGAGTGGTGCCCATGATCGAGCGTTTGTCGGACGATTGTCCGGTGGCCTTGGCCGTTTCTTTGCATGCGCCCTTTGATGCGCTGCGCGACAACCTGGTGCCACTCAACCGCAAATACCCGCTCGACGAGCTCATGCAGGCGTGCATCGGCTACCTGGCCCATGCGCCGCGTGACTTCATCACCTTTGAATACTGCATGCTCGACGGTGTCAATGACCAGCCCGAGCATGCCATCGCCTTGATCGATTTGGTGCAAAAACACGCCCGTCAGGGCCTGCGTTGCAAGTTCAACCTGATCCCCTTCAACCCCTTTCCTGCCTCGGGCTTGTTGCGCTCAGCTGCGGTCCGTGTGCAGGCCTTTGCCAAACAGCTGCAAGACGCGGGTCTGGTCACCACCGTACGCAAAACGCGCGGCGACGATATCGATGCGGCCTGCGGTCAGTTGGCCGGGGATGTCAAAGACCGCACCCAGGTCCAGTCGCGCATGGCCGAGCAGCGCACCATTTCTCTGGTGCCTCTGTCTGCTGTGACTTTTTCGGAGCCCCGACATGACAACAAGCCTAAAAACTGAGTCCGAACCCCAGTGCGTCACTTCTGACCCCCATTTTTTGGCCATGACGGCCGGACAATTGCTGCGAAAAGCACGTTTGAAAGCCGGCATACACTTGGCCGTTTTGTCGATCACATTGAAAGTGCCGGTACGACAACTCGAGGCATTGGAGGCCGACGAGCTCGATCCAAGCAAAGGCCCCGTTTTTTACCGGGGTCTTGCCTCTAGCGTTTGTCGTCACCTGCAAACCGACGCCGCGCCGATTTTGGCCCTCCTGCCGCAAACAAGCGCCCAACTGCAGCCTCTTCGGAGCTCGATCGAGCCCGATCGGTCTAAGGCTTCATTAGGCATCAGCAACATTCCTTGGGGCCGAATGATCTCTTCCAAAGTGTTCTGGGGTGCAAGCTTCATGCTTTTTTTGACAGGTGCATTTTTGTGGTTGCCCGCCCCTTCCCAGTGGACTTGGTTGGACGATGTCAAAGCCTTGATGGCCGACGAAGTGGTGTCTCAGGAAGTCCATGAGCCCATGGTGGTCACGCCTGCGATGGTGCTTGGTACATCATCGCCCTTGACCGATGCCTCCGCCGCCACAACCGCTGCCGCGCCATCGGCGGTGGCTGCTTCAGCGACCACACTGGTCACTGCGACTGCTGCGGCTTTGCCCGCCCCAGTTCAGCCCGATCCAGCCGCGCAAACCTCGTCGAGCGTTGTTGTTGCACCCTTTGGCCCTGGCCCCGAATGGGTGTTTTTTGCTACGGCCGACAGTTGGTTGGAAGTGCGCAATGCGCAAAAAGCGGTCGTCTGGAGCGGTGTGGTCAAGGCCGGTGAAAGCGCCCGCATCCAAAGCCCCTTGCCTGTCAATGTGGTGGTGGGCCGAGCTCAAGTGGTTACCGCCACCTTGCGCGGTCAACCGTTTGACCTTAAGCCCCACACCCAGTCGACCGTGGCCCGTTTTGAAGTGAAGGAGTGAACCATGTCCGCTGCTGACTTTCCCCTGAGCCCTGAGCCTATTGCCATTGCCCGCCCTACTGTGCGGCGCAGTCGCCAGTCCCAAGTGGTCTGGGGTTCGCGCGTCGTTACCGTCGGCGGCGGCGCCCCGGTGCGTGTGCAGTCCATGACCAACACCGACACGGTGGACGTGATTGGCACGGCCATCCAGGTCAAAGAGCTGGCTATTGCCGGCTCCGAAATGGTGCGCATCACCGTCAACACCCCCGAAGCCGCCGAGGCCGTGCCGCACATCCGCGACCAGCTCGACAAGATGGGCATCGACGTTCCGCTGATTGGTGACTTCCATTACAACGGCCACCGCTTGCTGACCGACTACCCGGCCTGCGCTGAGGCGCTCTCCAAATACCGCATCAACCCCGGCAACGTGGGCAAAGGCGACAAGCGCGATGTGCAGTTCGGCCAGATGATTGAAGCGGCCATGCGCTGGAACAAAGCTATCCGTATCGGCGTGAACTGGGGTAGCTTGGATCAGGAACTCTTGGCCGAGTTGATGGATTTGAACAGCCAGCGTGCAGCACCGTGGGAAGCTCGCCAAGTGATGTACGAGGCTTTGATAGCTTCGGCCATCTCATCTGCACAGCGCGCAGAGGAAATGGGTTTATCCGGCGACCAAATTACGCTGTCTTGTAAAGTGTCTGGCGTTCAGGATTTGATCTCCGTTTACCGCGAACTTGGCCGCAGAACCGACTACGTCTTGCATTTAGGTTTGACCGAAGCGGGCATGGGCACCAAGGGCACCGTGGCTTCGGCTGCGGCCTTGTCGGTGCTGCTGCAAGAGGGTATTGGCGACACCATCCGTGTGTCGCTCACGCCGCAGCCGGGCGAAGCTCGCACGCAAGAGGTGGTGATCGCATCCGAGATTTTGCAGTCGCTGGGCTTGCGCATTTTTGTTCCCAGCGTGACCGCGTGCCCCGGTTGCGGCCGCACCACCAGCAGCACCTTCCAAGAGCTGGCCAAACAGATTGACGACTTTTTGCGGGCCCAAATGCCGGTTTGGCGTGCCCGTTATCCGGGCGTGGAAAACCTCAAGGTGGCGGTGATGGGCTGCATCGTGAACGGCCCCGGCGAGAGCAAACACGCCGACATCGGCATCAGCCTGCCGGGCACGGGTGAAGCGCCTGCGGCCCCAGTCTTCATTGACGGCGAAAAGCGCCTGACTTTGCGCGGCGAAGGCATCGCACAAGAGTTCCAGGGGCTGGTTGAAAATTACATTGAGAACCGTTTTGGTTCCGGATCTGCTGAAAAAAAATGAGCGAGTCGCTGAAAGAAAACACACCCAAGACCGTCAAAGCCCAGAAGCTGGTGGGCGTCAAGGGCATGAACGACATCTTGCCGCCCGACTCGGCGCGCTGGGAGTGGCTGGAGGGTCAGGTTCGTGATTTGATGGCGCGTTACGCCTACCGCAATGTGCGCCTGCCCATCGTTGAACCGACAGCCTTGTTTGTTCGTGGTCTGGGTGAGGTGACCGACATTGTTGAAAAGGAGATGTACTCCTTCGAAGACCGCTTGAACGGCGAGCAACTGACCCTGCGCCCCGAAGGCACGGCAGGTTTGGTGCGATCGGTGGTCGAGCACAACCTGCTTTACGAAGGCGGCAAGCGCCTGTACTACATGGGTCCCATGTTCCGCCACGAGCGCCCGCAGCGCGGCCGCTACCGCCAGTTTCACCAGATCGGTGCCGAGGTGCTGGGTTTTGGTGGTGCCGAGGTGGATGCCGAGCTGATCTTGCTGGCCATCGACCTTTGGAAGGTGTTGGGCCTCAAAGACGTGCGCTTGGAACTCAACAGCTTGGGCCAGCCGGCTGAACGCCAGGCCCACCGCGCCGCGCTGATCGCCCACCTCGAAAAACACAGCGATCTGCTCGACGAGGAAGCCAAGCGCCGCCTGCACAGCAACCCGCTGCGGATTCTGGACACCAAAAATCCGGCCATGCAAAGCGTGGTCGAGGCAGCCCCCCGATTGCTCGACTTTTTAGGTGAGGCCTCATTGGCGCACTTCAACGCAGTCAAAGCCATTTTGGACGCCAACGGCGTGGCCTACAGCATCAACCCGCGTTTGGTGCGCGGCATGGACTACTACAACCTCACGGTGTTCGAGTTCATCACCACCAGCCTGGGCTCACAAGGCACCATTTGCGGTGGTGGCCGTTATGACTATCTTGTCGAGCAGGTCGGCGGCAAACCCGCACCCGCTGTGGGCTGGGCTTTGGGGGTTGAGCGCGTGCTCGAACTAATCAAAGAGCAAGGCGAGCCTTTGCCCGACTTGGCCCCCGATGTCTACGCCATCATTCCTGAAACGGCTGCCTTGCCCGTGGCCATGCAGGTGCTGCAAACCTTGCGCGCCTGCGGCGTGTCGGCCCAAATGCACGCCGGCAGTGGTGACGGCATGGGCAGCATGAAATCTCAATTCAAAAAGGCCGATGGCTCGGGTGCCCGCTTTGCCCTGGTTTTCGGTGCCGAAGAATTGGCCCAAGGCATGGTCGCGGTCAAATCGCTGCGCGACGGTGCAGGAGCCCAGCGCACCGAGGCGCTGAGCACGGTGGCCACATGGGCCCACAGCCTACAATCCGCGCTTTGATGCGCTCAATTACTCTCAATTACCATGGCCAAAGCCCTCGACCTTGAAGAACAAGAACAACTCGACCAGATCAAACACTTCTGGAAGAAATACGGCAACCTGATCTCTTGGGTGCTGATCGTCGTTTTGGGCGGCTATGCGTCCTGGAACGGTTACCAATACTGGCAACGCGGCCAAGCGGCCAAGGCAGCCGTGTTGTTTGACGAGGTCGAGCGCGCGGTCAACGGTGGGGATGTGGCCCGGGTTGAGCGCAGCTTGGACGACATGAAAGAAAAGTTTGGCGGCACGCATTATGCCCACCAGGCCGCCTTGCTCGCGGCCAAGGCTCTGCAGGCCAAAGACAAGGCCGATGCGGCCCGCGCTGCGCTGAAGTGGGTGGCTGAGGGCGCGCCTGACCCAGCCATGAAGGACATTGCCCGTTTGCGTTTGGCGGGTCTCCTGCTTGATGCTGACCAAGCCGATGCCGCATTGGCCCAATTGAGCCAGCCCTTCACCCCGGCCATGGCGGGTTTGGCCGCCGATATGCGTGGCGACGTCTTGCAGGTCAAGGGCCAAAAAGCCGAAGCCGCCAGTGCCTATCAGAGCGCTTGGTTGCAACTGGAAGAGAGCCCGGATTACCGCCGTTTGGTGCAAGCCAAGCTCAATGCCTTGGGTCTGGACCCGCAAGCGGCCAGCCCTGCAACTGCCACAGGAAACGCCAAGTGACCCCTTTGTTGACTTCTGCCTGGACCCGCTGGTTGGCTTTGGCCAGCCTGGGCGTGTTGTCGGCTTGCTCCAGCGTGCCTGACAAACCACAACCTGCACCTTTGCCACCTGTCAGCGGCACGTTCAAGCTGCAAAAAACCTGGACCAACCAAATTGGTGAGGTCAGCACCCCGCTCATGGCCTCGGTGCATGGCCAGCAAGTTGCGGTGGCCTCCAGCCTTGGCCAATTGGCGCTGATCGATGCGGCCAATGGCCGCGATGTCTGGCGTCTGAACCTTGGCGCTCCCATTCAGGCTGGCGTTGGCGGTGATGGCCAGCGCTTTGCAGTGGTCACTCGCAACAACGAACTGGTCACGGTCGAAGCGGGCCGTGTCCTTTGGCGTCAAGCTTTGCCAGCCTTGTCATACACGCCACCTTTGGTGGCCGGTGCCCGGGTGTTTGTGTTGACAGGCGACCGCGCCGTGAGCGCTTTTGATGGGGCCACGGGCCAAAAACTCTGGACGCAGCAACGCCCGGGTGACCCGCTGGTCTTGCGTCAGGCCGGTTTGCTGATGCCTGTTGGTGACCAGTTGCTGGTCGGCTGGGGCGGGCGTTTGGCGTCCTTGAACCCCTTGACGGGCACTGTGCGATGGGAAACCCTGGTGGGCAGCACCCGGGGCACCAACGAAGTCGAGCGTTTGGTTGACTTGGTGTTCGGGGCCAGCCGTGTGGGCAATTCGGTGTGCGTGCGCGCGTTCCAGACGTCGGTGTCCTGTGTCGACGCCGCCAACGGCCGTATCGCCTGGAGCCGTCCAGCTAATGGTCACAAAGGCTTGGACGGTGACGCCCAAACCGTGTGGGGCGTTGAGTCCGATGGCAAGCTGCAGGCTTGGCAGCGCACGTCGGGTGCACCGCTGTGGACACAAGAAGCTTTGCGTTTTCGGGGGCTGAGCCTGCCTTTGGCCTGGGGCCAAGCCCTGGTGGTGGGGGATCAGGAGGGCTGGGTGCATGCACTGTCGCCCCAAAACGGACAGCCCCTGCAGCGCATCGGCACCGATGGCAGCGCCATCACCGGCCGTCCTGTGACCGTGGGTCAGACTTTGGTTGTGGTGACACGCACCGGGGGCGTCTTCGGATTTCGCCCTGAATGATGGATCGGAAAATTTTTAAGTGAAACCTGTACTGGCCCTTGTTGGCCGCCCCAATGTGGGCAAATCCACGCTGTTCAACCGCCTCACCAAGAGCCGGGACGCCATCGTGGCCGATTTCGCGGGTTTGACCCGAGACCGCCATTACGGCAATGGCAAACAAGGCCGTCAGGAATTCATCGTCATCGACACGGGTGGTTTTGAGCCCGATGCCAGCGCGGGCATCTACAAAGAGATGGCCAAGCAGACCCAGCAGGCCGTAGCCGAGGCTGACATCGTCATTTTTGTGGTGGACGCCCGAGGTGGCTTGTCAGCGCAAGACCATGACATTGCCAAATACCTGCGCAAGATTGGCAAGCCCTGTTTGCTGGTGGCCAACAAGGCCGAAGGCATGCTCGAAGGCATTCAGCTGACCGAGTTCTATGAGCTGGGCCTAGGCGAGGTCATCGCCATCTCGGCCGCCCACGGGCAGGGTACACGCGGTCTGGTCGAGTTGGCTTTCGAGTCACTGCATTTGCCCGACGAACCCGAAGAAACCGAAGAAGACCCCTCGGTCATCAAACTGGCGGTGGCCGGGCGTCCCAACGTGGGCAAGTCCACTCTGATCAACACTTGGCTGGGCGAAGAGCGCTTGGTGGCTTTTGACATGCCGGGCACCACGCGCGACGCGATCAGCGTGCCCTTTGAGCGCCAAGGCCAGAAGTTCGAGCTGATTGACACGGCCGGTTTGCGCCGCAAAGGCAAGGTGTTTGAAGCCATCGAAAAGTTCTCGGTGGTCAAAACCCTGCAGGCCATTGAGTCGGCCAACGTGGTTTTGCTTTTGCTCGACGCCGAGCAGGGCGTGACCGACCAGGACGCCCACATCGCTGGTTATGCGCTGGAAAGCGGCCGTGCCATGGTGTTGGCCGTGAACAAGTGGGATGCGGTGGACGAATACCAGCGCCAGTTGGTCCAGCGCTCGATTGAAAACCGCTTGCCGTTTTTGAGCTTTGCCAACATCCACTTCATCTCGGCCAAGAAGCGCCAGGGATTGGGGCCGGTCTGGAACTCGATTGTGCAGGCGCACAAATCGGCCATGTGCAAGATGAGCACGCCCATCCTCACGCGCTTGTTGCTCGAAGCCGTGCAGTTTCAAAGCCCGCAGCGTGGTGGCATGTTCCGACCCAAAATGCGTTATGCGCACCAAGGCGGCATGAACCCGCCTGTGATCGTGATCCACGGCAATTCGCTGGAACACGTCACCGACACCTACAAGCGCTTTCTGGAAGGGCGCTTTCGCAAGGCCTTCAACTTGTCCGGCACGCCCTTGCGAATAGAAATGAAAACATCTACAAA
>JBIKHW010000136.1:0-8211 GCA_044361935.1 Limnohabitans sp.
TCGAGCCGCTGCGCCAGGCATGGCTTGGGTGATGCGCGCCACGGTGGCAGGCGCGTCTTCGGCCAGCACCTCGGCGGCCAAGCCCCGCAAGCGTTCGGGTGCAATAAAGGCCATGGGCCCGCCCACAAACACATGCAGCCCCAGGTTGTCCGAGCTCTCGCGCAACTTGGGCAGCAAGGCCGCCAGAGTGTCCAAGTGGCGGTCGCTGCTCACCGAGATGCCCACCGCATCAAACCAGTCCGATTGAAACAGCCGCTTGAACTCGGTCACATCCTGCGGCACGCCCACGGTCACGAGCCAGCCGGCGCGCTTGAAAAACTCGCTGAGCATGAACAAGCCTAGGCTGTGCTGAGCGCCCGGCTCGGTCAGCAAAAGCAGACTCCAGGGCAGGCGCTGCGAGGGCGTTTCCTGCAAAAACTCGCTGCTGAAGTCGTGCAGCAGCTGCTGCAAATGGGCCGACGCGATGGTGGTCATGGCGAAATCGAGCCGGTCGGCGCACCACCAGTCACCCAGCAAGCGGGCACAAGGCGTGATGCCTTGCATATAGATGTCTTCCAGTGACTGCCCCTGGCGCTGCCAGCCAAACACCACTTGCCGCGCCGCATCCAGCCCCTGCAGGCAGGCTTGCGCCAGGATTTGGATTTGCGCCAGGTCCAGTGCCGATTTGCCGGTGAAGCTGGTGCCTCCCACCAAGCGTGGCCCAACCGGCGTACCTTGACGCAAGGCTTCGGGCAAGGCATGACGAGCCCCCTCTGTCAGGGGTGGGGACTGTGCGGTTTCTAAATTGAATTGCGCCATGACAAGCACCGATCATCAGGAGGGATACACCAGCGGCAGGCTCCGGGGCTTCGGAGTGCTCGTCGCAAGAAGTGCGTGGTGTGAGGTTCGGCAAAGCACCCACAAAACGCAGTTCCGAGTGTGATTTGATTTTCCGAGCTTGTATTCAGTGTAAACCCTGACAGATCAAATTAATGTCAATTTATGTTGACACACTGTATGTCCAGACTTACATTCACTCCAAAGCCCCAACATCAACCAGGTCCTCCATGCCCGCCTCCAGCCCCCAGGTTTTGTACACACCAGCGCAACGCGCCCGGCGTGACGCGACCGCTTGGACCTTGGTGCAAGGCATTCTGGCCCCGGTGCAGTTCCTGATTTTTGGCATCAGTTTGTATTTGGTCATCAACAGTCTGCACACCGGCGAGCACACCGACTGGGCTTTGGCCTCGGTGGTGATCAAGACCGTGGTGCTTTACGCCATCATGGTCACGGGTGCCATCTGGGAAAAAGTCGTCTTCGGCCAATACCTGTTCGCCCCCGCCTTCTATTGGGAAGACGTGGTCAGCATGGGGGTGATGGTGCTGCACACGGCCTATGTCTGGGCTTGGTGGCAAGGCGCTTGGAGCGCCAACGACTTGCTGTGGCTGGCCTTGGCCGCGTATGGCAGCTACGCCATCAACGCCGCGCAATACATCCGCAAGCTGCGCATGGCGCGGCTGCAAAAACAACCCTCATCCACCTCTTTGCCCAACACGGGCGCACAGGCCAGCACATGAGCACTGTCATCCCGATCCGCGCTGAAACCTCCGCGGCAACAGCTGGTTGCACCGACGTCGTGCCTTTGGTCGAACGCGGCCAGCGCGAGGTGTTTTGTGGCCTGACCGGCATCATCTGGCTGCACCGCAAAATCCAAGACGCCTTCTTCTTGGTGGTGGGCTCACGCACCTGCGCCCACCTCATCCAGTCTGCCGCCGGTGTGATGATCTTTGCCGAGCCTCGCTTTGGCACCGCCATCATCGACGAACGTGACCTGGCCGGTTTGGCCGATGTGCACGAAGAACTCGACCGTGTGGTCGGCCAGTTGCTGGCACGCCGCCCCGACATCCGCTTGTTGTTCTTGGTGGGTTCTTGCCCCTCCGAGGTGATCAAGCTCGATTTGTCGCGCGCTGCCGAGCGCCAAAACCAAATTCACCACCCCAAGGTGCGCGTGCTCAACTACTCGGGCAGCGGCATCGAAACCACTTTCACCCAAGGCGAAGACGCTTGTTTGGCGGCCATGGTCCCCGGCCTGCCCGCCAGCGCACCCGACACCGCGCCCGCCCTGATGGTGGTGGGCACCTTGGCCGATGTAGTCGAAGACCAGATGCGCAGTCTCTTTGATCGCATGGGTTTGCAGGTCAGCTTCTTCCCACCGCGCAACAGCCAGGCCATGCCAGTGGTCGGCCCGAACACCCGTTATTTGTTGGCCCAACCCTTCTTGGCCGACACCGCCCGCGCCCTGCAGTCGCGCGGCGCGCAGCATTTGGCCGCACCCTTCCCGCTGGGCGTGGAAGGCACCACCGCCTGGCTGCAAGCGGCCGCCACCGAGTTTGGCGTGGCCCCCGAGGTGTTTGAACAAGCCACCGCCGCGCCACGCCAGCGCGCAGAGAAAGCCCTGGCCGTGCAACGCCAGATGCTGCAAGGTCAGCGCATCTTTTTCTTCCCCGACTCGCAGCTCGAAATTCCGCTGGCGCGCTTTGTGCACCGCGAACTGGGCATGGATTTGGTGGAAGTGGGCACGCCCTATTTGCACCGCCAGCACATGGCCGCCGAACTCGCACTCATTCCCGCAGGCACCCGCATCAGCGAAGGCCAGGACGTGGACCTGCAGCTTGACCGCTGCATAGCCGACGCACCCGATTTGGTCGTGTGCGGCCTTGGATTGGCCAACCCGCTGGAGGCCCAAGGCATCACCACCAAGTGGGCCATCGAATTGGTCTTCACCCCCATTCAAGGCTACGAACAAGCGGCCGATTTGGCCGGCCTGTTCAGCCGCCCCCTCAAACGCCGCCTGAAGCTGGCGGCATAAAGCGCAGGACAACACCATGCAACTGACGCTCTGGACTTACGAAGGACCGCCCCATGTGGGCGCGATGCGCGTGGCCACCGCCATGACGGATGTGCACTACGTGCTGCACGCCCCCCAAGGCGACACCTACGCCGACCTGCTCTTCACCATGATCGAGCGCCTGCCGCGCCGACCGCCCGTGACCTACACCACCTTCCAGGCGCGCGACTTGGGTGGCGACACCGCCGAACTCTTCAAAGACGCAGCCCGCCAAGCCATGGCGCGCTTCAATCCTGCGGCCATGCTGGTGGGCTCGTCCTGCACTGCCGAGCTGATCCAGGACGATCCGGGTGGTTTGGCCCAAGCGCTGCAACTGACCATCCCGGTGGTGGCGCTGGAGTTGCCTTCTTACCAGCGCAAGGAAAACTGGGGTGCGAGCGAGACCTTTTACCAACTGTGCCGCCACCTGGTGCACAAGCCCGCCGCCGACAAACCGGCCAAAGTCCGCCCCACCTGCAACATTTTGGGCCCCAGCGCTCTGGGCTTTCGCCACCGCGACGACGTCAAGGAAATCACCCAGTTACTGAACCAACTCGGTGTCGATGTCGCCGTGGTCGCCCCTTTGAGCGCGAGCGTGGCCGACGTGCAAAAGCTGGCCGAGGCCGACTTCAACGTGGTGCTCTACCCCGAAATTGGCATGGCCGCTGCGCAGTGGTTGCAGCGCCAGTTCGACCAGCCTTACACCAAGACCGTGCCGCTCGGTAGCCACGCCACACGCGACTTCATCGCCGAAGTCTGCACCCTGACAGGCCTGCCCCAGCCCGCACAAGACCCGAGCAACGCACACGCCCACTGGTACGCCAAGTCGGTCGACTCGACCTACCTCACCGGCAAGCGCGTCTATATTTTTGGCGACGCCACGCATGTGGTGGCCGCCGCCCGCATCGCCAGCCAGGAGATGGGTTTTGAGGTGGTGGGCCTGGGCACCTATAGCCGCGAATTTGCCCGTGAAGTGCGTGACTGTGCCAAGCGCTACGGCGTCGAAGCCCTGATCACCGACGACCTCGAAGTCGAAACCCAAATCAACGCGCTGCAGCCCGAGCTGATTTTGGGCACACAAATGGAGCGACACATCGCCAAGCGCCAAGGCATCCCCTGCGCGGTGATTTCGGCCCCGGTGCATGTGCAGGACTTCCCCGCCCGCTACGCGCCGCAAATGGGTTTTGAAGGCGCCAACGTGCTCTTCGACACCTGGGTGCACCCGCTGATGATGGGCCTGGAAGAACACCTGATCGGCATGTTCCGAGAAGACTTCGAGTTCCACGCTGGTGCTGCGCCCTCGCATTTGGGCAGCACGCGGCCTGCGGCAGAGAACGTGGCGCCGATCGTCGCTGCACCTGTAAGCACACCCCTTAGCACACCCGTTACCACCACGTCGCCCATGCCCGTGGCTGCACCCGCCCGCACCGACACGCTGACCACCGACACCGTTCAAAAGGTCGCCGTCCCCGCCCAAGCTGCTTCGAACCAGGCCACCTGGAGCCCCGAAGCCGAAAAGGAGCTGGGCAAGATCCCGTTCTTTGTGCGCGGCAAAGCGCGCCGCAACACCGAGCGATTTGCCCAAGACCAGGGCGTGGCGACCATCACCGTGGAGACGCTCTACGATGCCAAAGCCCATTACAGCCGGTAAGCAGGCATCATCAACAGCACCGCGCATGAGCGTGGTGCTGTTGACCATGGACAGCCACCTGGCCAGCGCGGCCGAGAGCGCGGCCGAGCGCCTGGCCCGTGACCTGCCCGGCCTGCACCTGCAAACGCACAGCGCATCGGCCTGGCGCGACAGCGACAAGGCCTTGGCTGCATGCTTGGCCGCTGTGGCGCAAGCCGATTTGGTCATCGTCACCATGCTCTTCATGGAAGACCATTTCCTGCCGGTGCTCGACGCTCTGCAGGATCGCCGCGAAGACTGCGACGCCATGGTCTGCATCATGTCGGCACCACAAGTGACCCAGCTCACCCGCATGGGCAAGTTGGTGATGGGCCGCGAATCGAGTGGCCTGATGGCCTTGCTCAAAAAGCTGCGCCCCAGCGCGAAAAACAAAGATACCGGCTCTGACACTGGCGCACCTTCGAGCGCCGGAGCCAAACAAATGGCCATGCTGCGCCGCTTGCCCAAGCTGCTGCGCTTTATCCCCGGCACCGCGCAAGACCTGCGCCTGTTCTTCTTGACCATGCGCTACTGGTTGGCGGGCTCGGAACACAACATCGAGCACCTGGTCAAAACCCTGGTGCACCGCTACGCCCAAGGCCCACGCGAGCCGCTGCGCGCCCTGGCCCAGCCGGAAGACCCGATCGAATACCCCGAGGTGGGCCTGTACCACCCGCAGATGAAAAACCGCATCAGCGAACAGCTGAGCGACCTGCCCGGCCACGGCCGCAAAGACCAGCCCGCCGTGGGCCTGTTGCTGCTGCGCTCGTATTTGCTGGCTGGCAACACCGCACATTACGATGCGGTCATCCATTCACTGCAAGCGCGAGGCCTGCGCGTCATCCCCGCCTTTGCCAGCGGGCTGGACGCCCGTCCGGCCATGGACCGCTTTTTCAAGCAAGGCACGGGCGCCCAAATCCAATCCTTGGTGTCGCTCACCGGTTTCTCATTGGTCGGTGGCCCAGCCTACAACGACGCCAGCGCCGCCGAAGTGGCTTTGAGCGAACTCGATGTGCCCTACATCGCCGCACACCCGCTGGAGTTCCAATCGATTGAACAATGGGGCGACTCGACCCGTGGCCTGCTGCCCGTAGAAAACACCATCATGGTGGCCATCCCTGAACTCGACGGCTCGATCTTGCCCATGGTCTACGGTGGCCGCCCTGGCCCTGCCGGTCAAACCTGCAACGGCTGCGACAAGCGCTGCACCTTCCCCAGCGGCCCCCGCAGCCAAGACATGTTCACCTGCAGCGAGCGCACCGAGATGCTCACCGCCCGGGTGGAACGCCTGGTGCGCCTGCGCGACAAACCGCGCGCCGACCGCAAGCTGGCCATCGTGCTGTTCAACTTCCCACCCAACGCGGGCAGCGTCGGCACGGCCGCTTACCTGTCGGTGTTCCAGTCGCTGTTCAACACCCTGCAACGCTTGTCGCTCGAGGGCTACCAAGTCACATTGCCAGACAGCGTGGACGACCTGCGCAACCGATTGCTGCAAGGCAACGCCAGCCAGTACGGCACGCAGGCCAATGTGCTGCACGCCATCGACACCGGTCACCACGTCAAACACGAGCGTTGGTTGAATGAAATCGAAGCGCAGTGGGGCCCTGCCCCCGGCAAGCACCTGACGAATGGCCAGTCGATCTTTGTGCTGGGCGCAGACTTTGGCCAGGTGGTGGTCACGGTGCAACCGGGCTTTGGCTACGAAGGCGACCCGATGCGCCTGCTGTTTGAAACCGGCTGCGCCCCCACCCACGCCTTCAGCGCCTTCTACCGCTACCTGCGCGACGACTACGCTGCCGACGCTGTGCTGCACTTTGGCACGCACGGCGCGCTCGAATTCATGCCCGGCAAGCAGACCGGCCTGTCGGCCCAGTGCTGGCCCGACCGCCTGATCGGCGCGCTGCCCAACATCTACCTGTATGCCGCCAACAACCCGTCCGAAGGTGCATTGGCCAAACGCCGGGGCGCGGCCACGCTGGTGAGCTACCTCACCCCCTCGCTCACGCACTCGGGCCTGTACAAAGAATTGGTGAGCCTGCAGCAATCCATTGAACGCTGGCAGCAAATGGGCCCAGACCAAGCCCAGGACCGCGACAGCCTCACGACGCTGATCCGAGAACAAGCGCAGAGCATTGACCTGACCGTTCCCGCAACTCAGGCGGTAGATACCACCGCCTGGATCGAGCAACTGCAAAACCAATTGCTCGAACTCGAATACGCCCTCATCCCCGAAGGCCTGCATGTGATGGGCCAAGCCCCCACCCGCGAACAGCGCCTGGGCACCCTCAAAGTCATGGCCGACGCCATGGGATTGACCGGCGCTCAAAACACTGCCCTGATGGAAGCCCTGGTCGACGGTGCCAGCGAAGCGCAATTGGCAGCGCAGTTCAGCACCGACTTGCCCGCTGGCGACAAAGCCCAGGCCGAGACATTACGCCAACTGGTGCGCAGCAACCGCCTGCTGGGCGAAGACCACGAGATGCAAGGCCTGATGCGGGCTCTGGACGGCCGATACTTGCAACCCGCCCCCGGCGGCGACCTGATCCGCAACGCCAACGTCTTGCCCACCGGGCGCAACCTGCACGGCCTGGACCCTTTCCGCATGCCGTCTGCTTTTGCGGTGCGCGACGGCATGCGCCAAGCCGACAAACTGCTGGCCCGTTACCAGCAAGACCACCAGGCCCTGCCCGAGACGGTGGCCATGGTGCTGTGGGGCACCGACAACCTCAAGACCGAAGGCAGCCCGATGGCGCAAGCCCTGGCATTGATGGGTGCAGCCCCGCGCTTTGACAGCTACGGCCGCTTGGCTGGGGCCCAACTGATCCCCTTGGCAGAACTGGGCCGCCCCCGCATCGACGTGGTCATCACCTTGTCGGGCATCTTCCGCGACCTGCTGCCCATGCAAATTCGCTTGCTGGCCGAAGCCGCGTTTTTGGCGGCCAGTGCCGACGAACCGCTTGAGCAAAACTTTGTGCGCCAACATGCCCTGGCCTACCTGGCCGAGCACGAAGGCAGCAACATGGAGTGCGCTGCGCTGCGCGTGTTTGGCAACACCGAAGGCGCCTACGGCGCCAACGTGAACCAACTGATCGACAGCAGCTGCTGGGAAAACGAGAACGAACTGGGCGACGCCTTCACCCAGCGCAAAGGTTTTGCCTACGGCCGCGAAGGCCGTCCGGTGCGCAACACCTCGGTGCTGCAAAGCGCGCTGGCCAGTGTCTCGCTCACCTACCAAAACCTGGATTCGGTGGAGTTGGGCGTGACCAGCATCGACACCTACTTCGACACCTTGGGCGGCATCAGCCGCGCCGTGCTGCAGGCCAAGCACCAGCGCGACGGCAACGCCGCCGAAGCACCGCCCGTTTTCATTGGCGACCAAACCCAAGGCGAGGGTGTGGTGCGCAGCCTGACCGAGCAAGTGGCGCTGGAAACCCGCAGCCGCATGCTCAACCCCAAGTGGCACGAAAGCATGTTGCAGCACGGCTACGAGGGCGTGCGCCAGATCGAAGCGCACCTGACCAACACCATGGGCTGGTCGGCCACCACAGGGCAAGTGCAGCCCTGGGTCTACCAACAGCTGGCCCAGACCTTTGTGCTGGACCCCGCCATGCGCGAGCGCATGGCCCAGCTCAACCCCACCGCATCGGCCAAAGTGGCCAACCGCCTGCTGGAGGCC
>JBIKHW010000138.1:0-8183 GCA_044361935.1 Limnohabitans sp.
TTTGAGACCCAGCACCGTGAGGGTCAACGAACCGAACAAGTGCAAACTGGCGGTGCCTGCCGCCAGGGCAAAGCGGCCTTGCTGCAGCATGGCCACCACCTCAGACGAGAAGCTGGAGAAAGTGGTCAGTGCCCCCAAAAAGCCGGTGACCAAAGCCAAGCGCCAAACCGGGTCAAGTTCAGGCATTTGTTGGAACACGCCCACACACACACCCACCAAGTAGCCACCGATCAGGTTGGCCGCCAAGGTGCCCCAGGGCAGCATGCCAGCACTTGCGGTGCTGGGGTTGAGCCACAGGCCCAGCTGCCAGCGCGACAGGGCACCCACACAAGCACCCAGGCAAATCGCGATCACCGTGAGCATGGCCTGGGTCCTTTCGCTTGGGGTTTACCGATGATTAAAACGGCGGGTCTTCGTCGGTCACAGCTGCGCTCGATGCCCCTGTCGGCAGGGTCGAATTCACCACAGTGCGCGTCGGGTTGGGCTGGGTCGGGTCGGCCGCAGCCGCACCCAGCTCCATCTCGCCACCCAGGGCTTCGATCAGGCTATCGATCATCGGACCCAGCAAGCCGGTGGACAGTGCCACATCGGCGTCAAAGCGGTCTTCGTTTTTGTCCGTGCCTGACTCGTCCATCACACCGTCGAGGTACTGCACTTTTTTCAGCTGCAGGGTGTCGGTCAGCACAAAGGCCACGCGGCCGTCCCAACTCAGAGCCAGTTGCGTGGGCAGCTTGCCTTCCATGACATGTTTGCGCACATCGTCGTTGGCCAGGTGGTGGCGGGTAAAGCGCACGCTGGCCGCGTCTTCGCCGGTGGACTTGAGCACGGTCTCGCGCTCCACCGTGAGGTCGGCTGGCCATTCGTCGGGTGTGGGCGCCAGCAGCCACTGCGTCATGGCCGCTTGCGGCGAGGTCACGGTCTGGATCAAGGACACAGACAAGCCGCCCATCACGTTCATCAACGCCGACATCACTTCGTCGGCCTTGCCCTGGCTGCCTGCATTGAGCACCAAACGGCGGTTTTCTAGGTCCATCCAAACCAGCACGGAGGACTGGCGTGCAAAGGCTTGCGGCAGCAGCGACAACAGCACGTCGTCCATCAGGTCGCGTTTTTCTTTTTTGCCGGGTTTGCGGCCGGTCGCGGCTTCGATCTCGGCGATGCGCTCGTCCACCTTGCGGCGCACCACGTTGCCGGGCACGGCCTTGGACTCGATCATGAGCTTCATGATCCATTGCCCACCCACCGACTCGACCAACGGCCCATGGGCTTCGCCTCGTGGCGGCACCCAGCCGATCGACTTGTCTTGGCTGGCACCACACTCCACAAACTGCACCGGCTCCAGAGCCGCCTGCACATCGGCCAAGGAGGGCGCAAAGCCCTCGCCGATGCGGTAAACCATCACATTTTTGAACACAAACAATCCTTACTGCCCAAATGAACAACCCGTCCTTTGGGGACGGGTTGAATCATAGGGGATGAACCGACCTTGAAGCTCAGAGCTTCATCTGTGTCGGCAACCAGGTCACGATGCCAGGTACAAAGTAAATCAGCAGCACCGCGCCCACCATCAGGAAGAACATGGGCATGGACACGCGTGCGATGTAGGGCAGTTGCTTGCCCGTCATGCCCTGCAGCACAAACAGGTTGAAGCCCACCGGTGGTGTGATTTGCGCCATTTCGACCACGAACACCACAAAAATACCAAACCAGATCGGGTCGATGCCCGCTTTTTGTACGGTGGGCATGAGCACGCCCATGGTCAGCACCACCATCGAGATGCCGTCCAGAAAGCAGCCCAGAAGGATGAAAAACACCATCAAGGCCATGATGAGCGCAAAGGGGCTCAGACCCAGGCCACCGATCCACTCGGCCAGGTGGCGTGGCAGGCCGATGTAGCCCATAGACAAGGTCAAAAATGCAGCCCCCGCCAAGATCAGGGCGATCATGCAATAAAGGCGTGTGGCGCCCATCAAGGCGTCTTTGAACACCGCCCAACTCATGGAGCCCTGCAGCGTAGACAGCACCAAAGCGCCCACCACGCCCACGGCGGCGGCTTCGGTGGCGGTGGCAAAGCCGGTGTAAATCGAGCCCAGCACCGCTGCAATCAGCAAGACCACCGGTATCAGGCTGCTGGAGGCTTCAAGCTTTTGCATGAAACTCATGGGGGCGTCACGCGGTGGGATTTGGTCTGGATGGCGCAGTGACCAGTAAATGATATAGCCCGAAAACAGCCCGGCCAGCAGCAAGCCGGGCAAGACGCCGGCGATGAAGAGCTGGGCAATTGAGACATCGGCCGCCACGCCATAAACGATCATGATGATGGACGGCGGAATCAACAGACCTAAGGTGCCGGAGCCGGACAGGGTGCCAATGACCATGTCTTCGGGGTAGCCGCGTTTTTGCAGCTCGGGTAGAGTCATTTTGCCGATCGTGGCGCAGGTGGCCGCGCTCGAGCCGGACACGGCCGCAAAGATGGCGCAGCCCACCACATTGGTGTGCAACAAGCGCCCGGGCAGGGCTTGCATCCAAGGCGCAAGGCCCTTGAACATGTCTTGGCTCAGACGCGTGCGAAACAAAATTTCGCCCATCCAGATGAACAGGGGCAGGGCAGTGAGGGTCCAGCTTGAGGCCGAGCCCCAGATGGTCATCGCCATGGCGTCACCCGCGGGTCTGGCGGAAAACAATTGCATGCCCACCCAGGCAACGCCAGAGAGCGTGAGACCAATCCACACGCCACTGCCCAAAATCAAAAACAGCGTCAGGACCAAAAGCCCTGTGATCATCATGTCATTCATGGCAAGTCATTCGTTGCGCAGCATCTCGCCGCTCTCGGTGGCGGTGCGGCGACCTTGGATTTCGAGCACCAACTCATCGACAAAGGCCAAAGCAAAAACTACGGTGCCCAGCGCCATGACCAATTGTGGAATCCACAAAGGTGTTGCGTCATTGCCCGTGGATATGTCATGAAACTCAATAGATTGCCACACCAGGCGGCAGCTGTAGAAGGCGAACAAACAAGCCAGCAGGCTGGCCAGCGACAGGCTGAACACCTCCATGCCCCGGCGTGCAGCTCCCTTGAACAAGCCCAGCACCAAGGTCACGCGGATGTGTTCACCCCGCTTCAAGGTGTGGGCCAGCGCCAAAAATCCGGCACCTGCCATCAGGTAACCAGCATAGGCGTCGGTGCCGGGCACATGCACATGGAGCTGCCGGCTCAAGACGGACAGCAGCACCATGAACAGCAAGCCGCACATGCACAGCGCAGCCAGGGCAGCGCTGCTGTCATAAATGGCGTTGAGCAGTCGGCGCATGCGATCAGCGGTTGAACGCGTCGACGATGGCTTTGCCTTCAGCCCCCGACTTTTCAAGCCACTCTTTCATGATGACGTCGCCCACTTTTTTCATGTCGGCTTTGAGTTGCGCAGACGGTGGCGCCACCGTCATGCCGTTCGCCTTGAGGACTTCCAGCGTGCTGGTGTTCACTTTGCGGGACTCTGCCCAGCCCCGGGTCTCGGCTGCTGCAGCAGCTTTGAGCACGGCCTCTTGCGTGGGCTTGTCCAACCCGTCAAAGGCTTTCTTGTTGGCAATCACCGCATTTTTGGGCAACCAAGCCTGCACGTCGTAGTAGAACTTGAGGTGCTCGAACAGCTTGCTGTCCACGCCTGTGGCACCCGAGGTCATGGTGGACTCGACCACGCCTGTAGCCAAGGCTTGCGAGAATTCTGCCGCTTGCACGGTCACAGGCTGGGCACCGACCAGTTCAGCGATTTTGGCGGTGGTGGGGCTGTAAGCACGCCACTTGATGCCCTTGAGGTCGGCGACGCTGTTGATGGGCTTCTTGCTGTAAATGCCCTGTGGGGGCCAGGCCACCGAGTACAAGAGCATCATGCCCTGCTCGGCCAGTTTCTTTTCCAGCAACGGCTTTTGGGCTTTGTAGAGCTTCATGGACTCGTCGTAGCTGTCGGCCAAAAAGGGCAGGCCGTCCGCACCAAAGGGCTGCCATTCGTTTTGAAAATTGACCAGCAAAATTTCGCCCAACTGGGCTTGACCGCCTTGCACCGCACGCTTGATTTCGGGGGCCTTGAACAGTGACGCGTTGGCGTGCACCGTGATTTTGAGTTTGCCGCCAGATGCTTTGTCCACGTCGGCCGCAAATTGCGTCATGTTGACCGTGTGGAAGTTGGTGGCCGGGTAAGCGGCGGGCAGGTCCCACTTGGTTTGGGCCGACACAAAGCCGGAAACAGCGAGCAGGCCAGCCAACAGGCTGAGGTGAAGGGCGCGACGTTGCATGAGAACTCCTGTGAAAGATAGAAATGGACGGTTCACTGGGCAGTGCAAGAAAGGTGCCCGCTTCACGCGTGCATCGGGTGCATCTGTCTGGTGCCCACTGTAGGCAAGGCGGAGCCAATCCGTGCTCGGTGTTTTCCCTTAACGTCAACAAATTGTTGGCAAATTGTCGGCATCGGACATAGACTTTCTCATCCCTCCAGCCTTGACGGAACCTATGCCGCGCAAAAATTCCCTGAGCACCTCAGCCGCCAGCCCCATCGTGTCTTCGGCCCACCTGGTTTCGCCCGACAGCGCGGAGATGAGCGAGTTCGAGTTCGGCCTGATCGTGGCGGGCAACGCCTTTCACCGCTGGATCATCCATTGCATGGCGGCGGCAGGCCTGAAAGATTTGACGCCGCTCGATGTGCTGGTGCTTCACCATGTGACGCACCGTGCGCGAGACAAACGCCTGGCCGACATCTGTTTCATCATGAACATCGAAGACACCCATCTGGTGAATTACGCCCTGAAAAAGCTGCAAGGCCTGGGCGTGGTGGTGTCGCAAAAAAATGGCAAGGACGTGACCTATGCCGCCACCGAGGAAGGCCGCGCTTATGTGCAGCGTTACCGTGAAATCCGCGAGAGCTGCCTGATCGATGCGCTCAAAGCCGACGACGGGCTGAACCGTGACATTGGTGAGCTGGCCCGATTGCTGCGTGTGCTCTCGGGCATGTACGACCAAGCGGCGCGTGCGGCGGCCTCTTTGTGAACTTGATTTTTTGAATTCTGATTGTTGAGCGACTTATGACTGAATCCCACACCACACCCGCTGGTAAAAACCGTTGGCAGTTTTGGATCGACCGGGGCGGCACCTTCACTGATGTGGTGGGCAAGCGCCCAGACGGCACTTTGGTCACACACAAGCTGCTGTCTGAAAATCCCGAGCAATACCGCGATGCGGCCGTGGCGGGCATTCGCCATTTGCTGGGTTTGAAAGCCGGAGAGCCGGTTACACCCGAACTGGTGGAGTGCGTGAAGATGGGCACCACCGTGGCCACCAATGCGCTGCTGGAGCGCAAGGGCGAGGCGACGCTGCTGGTCACCACGCAAGGCTTTGGTGATGCGCTGCGCATCGCTTACCAAAACCGTCCGCGCTTGTTTGACCGCCAGATCGTGTTGCCCGAGTTGCTCTACAGCGCGGTGGTCGAGGCGCAAGAGCGGGTGGCGGTGGACGGCGAGGTGTTGTTGCCGCTCGACGAGGTGCATTTGCGCACCCAATTGATGCATTGGCATGCCCAAGGCGTGCGCTCGGTGGCGGTGGTCTTCATGCACGGTTGGCGTCACACGGCGCACGAGCAGGCCGCCGCGCGGCTGGCGCGTGAGGTGGGCTTCACGCAGGTCAGCACTTCGCACCAGACCAGCCCGATGATGAAGCTGGTCAGCCGGGGTGACACCACGGTGGTGGACGCGTATTTGTCACCGATTTTGGGCCGCTATGTGGACCAGGTGGCCAGCGAGATGCCCGGCGTGAAACTGATGTTCATGCAGTCTTCGGGTGGCTTGACAGACGCGCAGGTGTTTGCGGGCAAGGATGCGATTTTGAGCGGCCCAGCGGGGGGCATTGTGGGCATGGCCCGAACGGCGCAGCTGGCGGGTCACGACAAGGTGATTGGCTTTGACATGGGCGGCACGTCCACCGATGTGTCGCACTTCGCCGGGCAGTTCGAGCGCGAGTTCGAGACCCAAGTTGCGGGTGTGCGCATGCGTGCGCCCATGATGAGCATCCACACCGTGGCCGCAGGTGGCGGCTCCCTGTTGGCCTATGACGGTGCACGTTTCAGGGTCGGCCCGCAAAGCGCAGGGGCCAACCCGGGTCCTGCCAGTTACCGCCGGGGCGGGCCGCTGGCCGTGACCGATGCGAACGTGATGGTGGGCAAGGTGCAGCCGAAGTTTTTCCCTTCGGTGTTTGGCCCTGAAGCCAACCAGCCGCTGGACGCCGAGGTGGTGCGCGGGCATTTTGCAAAACTGGCTGTTCAGACCGGCCGCGCTGCCGAAGACGTGGCGCATGGTTTCATCCAGATCGCGGTGCAGCAGATGGCCAATGCGATCAAGAAAATTTCGGTGGCGCGGGGCTACGACGTGACGCGCTACACCTTGCAATGCTTTGGCGGTGCGGGCGGGCAGCATGCGTGTTTGGTGGCCGATGCCTTGGGCATGTCGCAGGTGCTGGTGCACCCGCTGGCGGGCGTGCTGTCGGCTTACGGCATGGGCTTGGCCGACCAAAACGTGATGCGCGAGGAATCGGTGGAACGCCGCCTGGAAGCTGCGGCCATGCCCCTGATGGCTGAGCGTTTGCAGGCTTTGGGCGAATCCACCCGCTTGGCCTTGTTGGCGCAAATGGGCCAGGACGCGGCCCATGTCGACCGCATTGAGCTGCGCCAACGCGTGCATTTGCGTTACGAAGGCACCGATTCGGCGCTGGTCGTGCCCTGGGGCGATTTGGCCCAATTGGTGGCGGGTTTTGAAGCGGCGTATCGCCAACGCTTTGCCTTCTTGATGCAGGGCAAGGCGCTGGTGGTCGAAGCCGTGTCGGTCGAGGCGGTGCTGCCCGGTGATGCGCCCGAAGAGGCTGTGCATGCGCTGAACGCCGAGCGCGAAGTGCCGCGCCGCGACACGGTGCGGGTGTACGCCGCCAATGCGCAAGGCGTGGCCGAGTGGCAAGACGCCGCCCTGGTGGTGCGCGAAGACATGCGCCCCGGCGATGTGATCGATGGCCCGGCCATCATTGCCGAGAAGAATGCCACCACGGTGGTGGAGCCCGGATGGCAAGCGCGGTTGACTGCGCTGGACCATTTGCTGCTGGTGCGCGTGCAAGCACGCGCGGTGCAACACGCGGCAGGCACTCAGGCCGACCCGGTGCTGCTGGAGGTGTTCAACAACTTGTTCATGAACATCGCAGAGCAGATGGGGCTGCAGCTCCAAAACACGGCCTACTCGGTCAACATCAAGGAACGCTTGGATTTCTCTTGCGCCTTGTTCAGTGCAGAAGGTCACTTGATTGCCAACGCGCCGCACATGCCGGTGCACTTGGGATCGATGGGCGAGAGCATCCAGACCGTGATTCAAGAGAACAAGGGCCGCATGCAGCCGGGCGATGTGTTTGTGCTGAACGACCCGTACCACGGCGGCACGCATTTGCCTGACATCACCGTCATCACGCCCGTGTATCTGGACGGCCACGCAGACCCTGTGTTTTATGTCGGCTCACGCGGCCACCACGCCGATGTGGGCGGCTTGACGCCGGGCTCCATGCCACCGTTTTCCACGCGCATCGAAGAAGAGGGTGTGCAGATCAACAATGTCAAGCTGGTCGAGGCGGGCCATTTGCGCGAAGCCGAGATGGTGGCGCTGCTGCAAAGCGGCGAATACCCCTCGCGCAACCCCGCGCAAAACATGGCCGACCTGAAGGCGCAAATTGCCGCCAACGAAAAAGGCGTGCAAGAGCTGCGCCGCATGGTGGACCAGTTTGGCTTGGATGTGGTGCAGGCGTACATGCGACATGTGCAGGACAACGCCGAAGAGTCGGTACGGCGTGTCATCACGCGCCTCAAAGACGGGTCGTTCACTTTCCCCTTGGACAACGGGGCGCAGATCCAGGTGGCGGTGCGCGTCAATGCCGCAGAGCGTACGGCCGAGATCGATTTCACCGGCACCAGCGCTCAGCTGTCCAACAACTTCAACGCGCCACGGGCGGTGTGCATGGCAGCCGTCCTGTACGTGTTCCGCAGTTTGGTGGACGACGACATTCCTTTGAACGCGGGTTGCCTGAAGCCGCTGAAAGTCATCATTCCCCAAGGCTCCATGCTCAACCCCAACCCGCCTGCTTCCGTGGTGGCGGGCAATGTGGAAACCTC
>JBIKHW010000005.1:0-28232 GCA_044361935.1 Limnohabitans sp.
GGTGGACCCGGTGTTCGGGCCTGTATTGACCTTTGGCCTGGGTGGCACCGACGTGGAATGGCATAAGCGCATTGCACTGGCCACCGCACCGATCACCCCGCAGCGCGTGCGCGCCTTGCTGGAGCGGCTGGATCTGCCGCGCCGCCTGGACGGCTGGCGCGGCGGGCCCCGGGTCACACCCGATGCTCTGGTGGCCTGCATCTGCGCGATCGGCCAACTGGCCGCCCATGCTGGACAGGCCCTGCAAAGCCTGGAAATCAATCCCTTGATGGTGAGCGAAGACGGTGTCTTCGCAGCCGATGCCTTGATTCATCTTGAAGGAGACAACGCATGACCACATCCCCCCGCCCCACATGGCAGCGCCGCCAGTTCGTGTGCGCCACCCTCGTGTCCGCAATAGCGCCACAAGCATTCGCGCAATCCGACTGGCCTAACCGGCCGGTGAAATTGATAGTCCCCTCGGCCGCTGCCGGGCCGACCGACGCCTTCGCACGCCTGTACGCCGATCAACTGGGCAAGACCTTCAATCAGCCTTTTGTGGTGGACAACAAGGCCGGCGCCAACGGACTGATCGGCAATGACCTGGCGGCCAAGGCAACCCCTGACGGGTACACCATCCTGTTCACTTATGCAGCGGCGATTGCAGTCAACCCCTCGATGCAGGCCAAGATGCCCTACGACACCTTCAAGGACTTGCAACCCGTGGCCCAGGTGGGGGGCTCCGGCACCCTGCTGGCCGTGGCGCCGGATTTCCCTGCGAAAACTTTTAGCGAGTTTGTGCAACACATCAAGGCCAACCCGGGCAAATACAACTACGGCTCCTGGGGGGTCGGCTCGGGCGGGCACCTGTCCATGGAGTTCATCAAGCACGCGACGGGCCTACAGATGAACCATGTGCCCTACAAATCGATTCCGCAAATAATCACCGACCTGCTCGGCGGTGTGTTGCAGGTGGCCTTTGTCGATCCCTTCACCTCGCTGCCCCACATCCGCTCCGGCAAATTGCGCCCCCTGGTGATTTCCGGCACCCGACGGGGCCCCCAACTGCAGGATGTGCCGACCTTAACGGAAGCCGGTCACCGGTTCGAGGCCGACGCCTGGTTTGGCGTGTTTGTGCCAGCCAGGACCCCCGCCCCGATCGTGCAGCGCCTGAACCAGGAGATTAACCGCATCTCCCAGCTGCCTGAAGTGCGGACGCGTTTCAATGCGCTTAACATGCCGGATTCGCCTGTCAAGTCCGTTGATCAATTCACCCAGACCATTCGCAGCGACATCGATACTTGGGCACAGATCATCCGGACCGCCAACATCAAAGCCGAATGACGGCCGACGCCCACCCGGAGCTGGCGTACTTGCAGGCCCTGGCCATCCATGCCCTGGTGTGGGCCTGGCCGCTGTACGATCTGGATCCAGCACGCCAAGCCCGATGCAGCGCATCAGCGTTGCAACTGGCTACCTGCGCCCAGCAGCGGCTTTGTGCTGTGCCTGCGTGCCTACCTGCCGCGACCTGCCCTGCTTGAGGGCAGCTACAAGGCTCCTGCACCCGTCATGCAGTGACCCTAGAAGCACGGCGGCCGCCCCATACCTGAGACCTCGTACCTGTCAAGCCAACCGCAGGCGTGTGGTTCCCGGCGCCAGCTACAGTGCAACCCCTATTCAGTGGGCGCAAATGGTAACCAGGGATTCATCAACAGCACACCGCTCGCCTCTTTATCGACCAGTTTGCGGGTCTCCACCATCGTGCGTTGGACTATTGTTGTCCAGGCGATCACACCGTCACATTTGCCCTCCCTGTCTTGCTCATGCAGTCAAGCGCACTAGAGCGCGACGGCGGTGTCGACCCGATGGCGCCCTCTGCGGGTTAGCTCTTGCGTTCGGGTCGCTTGCATCGGCCACGAAATCCTTCTGACGCTACCGACTTCAGCGGCCTTGCTCGCCATGTCGCCTGGACTCTCACCGCTTGGGCGGCTCAAGACAATTTGCAGTGCTTGGCAACGGGCCAGCGCCCGAGCTGGCAGAGCCAAGTGCGTGAGGATTCTTTCGAAGACCTGCTGTTACAGGATCTACTCCATGGTCTTGAGCTGTCCCCGAAGCCGCCGGCTTTGTCGGACAACGCCTATCCGATACAGGTGGTCCGTCGATCAATTTCATCGCTGCACTGACAACAGCGGACTTGTACCCTCGAAAACCGCCCTGTAGAAGGCAAATCGGACAGTCGACTGCCGCTCCCAGCCCAATCCTGACATCGACGCCAACGCCGCTTCAGCATCTCACGACCGACAGCGTTAGCAACACTGCATGTTCAGCTGAGATCAACTCCGAAACCGCTTCCTCGTCAACGCCAGCGCCACCCAAAACGACACCCCTGCAAAACCGGCCAGCACCAGCACCAGGCGCCAAGGTTCATCGGGCCAGCGGTCCATGAACATGGGCCGCACCAGATCCACGGCCACCGACAGCGGCAACCAATCGGCGACCACGCGCACGAAATCCGGCAGTTGCTCACGCGGAAAGAAGATGCCCGAGAGGAACATCATGGGTGTGAGGAACAGGGTGAAGTAATAAGTGAAGAAGTCGTAGCCCTTGGCCAGCGCGTTGAAGATCAGCGCCATGCAGCTGAAGGTGATGCCCACACCCAGCAGCACGGGCCAAGCCACCAAGAGCTTCCAGCTGTGGCTGATGCCCAAGACCAGCATCACACCCAAGATGGCGGTGACGGTGAACAGCGCTTTGAAGGCGGCCCACAGCATTTCGGCCAGCACCACGTCATCGAGGCGCACCGGCGCGTTCATGATGCCGTCCCAGGTTTTTTGCACATGCATGCGCGAAAACGCCGAGTACAGCGCTTCAAAGGTGGCTGCGTTCATGGCACTCATGCAAATGCTCCCGCTGGCCAGGAACAGGATGTAGGGCACCTTCTCGCCGCCCAGCTCGACCTGTCCGATGAGTGCGCCCATGCCGTAGCCAAACGCCACCAACCACATGAGCGGCTCGGCGATGTTGCCGACCAAGCTGGGGATGGCCAGCTTTTTCCAGACCAGCCAGTTGCGCTGGAATACGGGCCACCAGCGCATCGACAGGCGGGGCGCAGCCCAGACATTGTTTTGAATTTGACTCATGCTCAACCTTCCTCTCGGATCTGTCGTCCGGTCAGTTTCAAAAACAAGTCTTCCAAGTTGGATGGCCGGTGCAAGGTGCGCAAAGCAGGCCAAGCCTGCAGCGCGTTCATCAAAGCGCGGCTGTCTTGGGTGTAGAAGAAAACGGTTTCACCGCTGACCTCGACCCGCCCTGCCAGCGCTTTCAGGCCAACCTCTTGCGCCAGCGCCACCGCGCCTTGGCCAAACACCTCGACCACTTCGGGCTCCAGGTGCTCGGCGATCAAATCGCGGGGTTTGCCTTCGGCGATCTTGCGGCCTTGGTCCAGCACCAAGAGGCGGCTGCACAGGCGTTCGGCCTCGTCCATGAAGTGGGTGGTGAGCAAAATGGATTTGCCTTCTTGCAGCAAAAGCTGCAGGCGCTCCCACATCAGGTGCCGCGCCTGCGGGTCCAGCCCGGTGGTGGGCTCGTCCAGCATCAAGAGCTGCGGTTGGTTGATGAGGGCTCGCGACAAGCTCAAACGCCGCTTCATGCCGCCCGACAACTCGCCGGGCTTGGCCTTGGCCTTGTGGCCGAGGGCGCCAAATTCGAGCAGCTGCGGAATGCGCTCGCGGATCACCGCGTCGGGCAGGCCGAAGTAACGGCCAAAAACCAGCAGGTTTTCTTCCGCCGTGAAGTCGGGGTCGAGCGTGTCCATTTGCGCCACCACGCCCAGACGGGCTTTGATGGCCAGCGCATCGCGCGGCATTTGCAGGCCATCAAAGTAAGTCATGCTGCCGCTGTCGGGCTGAGACAAGCCCAGGCACATGCGCAGTGTGGTGGTTTTACCCGCCCCATTGGGGCCGATCACGCCCAGGCATTCGCCGGGGTGGATGTGGAAAGACAGGTCATTGACCACCGTGGTGTCGCCGTAGCGTTTGACCAGATGTTCGACCGAAAGCAAGGGGGTGTTCATGTCCGAATTGTGCCCTTGACGGCATGCCTGAGCAGATTTGCAGGTGACCGATAAAATCAGGGCCTTCTTCAGAACCGCACCCGCGGCCCTTTCATGTCCAGTTCCCCTCCTTTTTCAGACCGCCTAGCGGTCCTGCCGCAGTACCTGATCCCCAAACAAGCCCTGACCGTCTTTGCGGGTTGGGTCGCGGGCAGCCAGTGGGGCGGCGCAACCACCGGCATCATCAACTGGTTTGTCAAGCGCTACAACGTGAACATGGCCGAAGCCGCCAACCCCGACACGGCCAGCTACAAAAGCTTCAACGAATTCTTCACCCGCCCCCTGCGTGGCGATGCCCGGCCCTTGGCTGCCGCGGCCTTGTTGAGCCCGGTGGACGGGGCCATCAGCCAGTGCGGCCCCATTGCAGGCGACCAGGTGTTCCAGGCCAAAGGCCACGGCTACAGCACACGCGCTTTGGTGGGCGGCGATGCGGCGCTGGCTGCGCAGTTTCAAGACGGCGAATTTGCCACGCTGTACCTCAGCCCGCGTGACTACCACCGCATCCACATGCCTTGTGCAGGGCGCCTGACGCGCATGATTTATGTGCCGGGCGATTTGTTCTCGGTCAACCCGACCACCGCCCGAGGTGTGCCCGGCCTATTTGCCCGCAACGAGCGGGTGGTGTGTGTGTTTGAAGGCGAGCACGGCCCCTTTGTGATGGTGCTGGTGGGGGCCACGATTGTGGGCAGCATGGCCACGGTGTGGCACGGTGTGGTCAACCCGCCGCGCCCGGGCACGGTGCGCGAATGGACCTACGAGATGGGCAACATCTCTCTGGCGCAAGGCGAGGAGATGGGTCGCTTTTTGCTCGGCTCCACGGTGGTGATGCTGTTCCCCAAGGGGGTGATGCAGTTCAACCCCGACTGGACACCTACACGCCCCATCGTGATGGGCGAGGCCATGGGCGCTTTGCGCTGAACAGCGGGGTTCGCTCAGGCCTTGGCTTCTTTTTGCTGCCGCCCCAAGACGTAGCGGCGCATAGCGACCGCCGGGGCGTCGGCGGCCACCGAAAATTCGTACAAGTCTTCAGGTGGCGTGCTGGCCAAGGCCAGCTCCTGGAGGGCCAGACCGTCCACATCTTCCTGAAAAGCCACAAAGAGCTGGTCGTGCATGAAGCGGGTGGTGGCCGCATCGCTCTGCGCAAAATCGCGCCCGTGCACGATGAAGTAATGCGTGCTGGTGGCCGTCTCCGGCGTGGGCATGTGGGCGGTGCGAATGCGGTATTGCGGCCGCGTGGCTTCGGGCAAATGGCAATCGTAAAAAGTAACCGACACCTCGTGCAGCCCCAGGCTGCGAAATTCCGAGCGCACGATGCGGGCCGCCTGACCTTGGCCTGTCAAACCGGTGGGGATGCCCCACACGGGCGGCAAGGTGGTAGGCACCACGTTGCGCAGCAAGGCAAATTGGCCATCGCCGATCACGCTTTCAAACGCGGCCTTGGCGTAGTCGGGTGTGCCAAAGCTCTTGGCATGCAAAAAGCTCAGGTGCGTCAGGTCCAGCAGGTTTTCGTGCAGCCTCACGTAGTTGGCCTGCAAACTCAAATGGCCTTGTGAGCGCTCCCACTGGGCGTCGGTCATCCAGTCCTGCGCGGGCAGTTTGGACAGATCAGCCTGCTCGGCTTCACCCATCCAGATCCAGACCACCGCGCCGCGTTCGAGGGTGCGGTAGGCCCGGATGCCCATGTTGGGCGGGCAAGTTGACTGAGAGGGCACCTCGATGCAATCGCCCTCGGTGTTGAAGCGCAGACCGTGGTAGCCGCACACGATGGTGTCTTGCTCCAACTTGCCCGCTGACAGCGGCATGGAGCGGTGGGGGCAGCGGTCTTCCAAAGCCACCACGCGGCCGTCGCTGGCGCGGTAAAACACCAGACGGCGGCCCAGCAAGGTGCGGGCCAGCAGCTGGTCCTTGATCTCCTCGCCAAACGCGGCCACATACCAGTCGTTCATCACAAAAGGGGTGTGGCGATCGGCCATGCGCTGAGAAGCGTTTTGTGCGGCGGTGATGACGCTGATGTGGGGGCGTGTCATGGGCTCTGTCTCCTGAAGAGGGCCAGGCAGCTGCACTGCACTAGGCCAACACAGCGAAGTTTAGGACGTGGCATTTGGCAGGGGCTGTCCCGAGAGCGCCTGCAGCCGTGGCACCATTCAGGGATGCCGACTTCTTCTCACCCCACTTCGCAAACCCCTTCGCACCCGTCTTCGGTCATCGCCAGGCCGCTCGCCCAAGCCATGGTGCTGGCCGCCGGACGCGGCGAGCGCATGCGCCCTTTGACCGACCAGACCCCCAAGCCCTTGCTGCCTGTGCGCGGCCAGCCGCTCATGTTGTGGCCCATGCAGGCGCTGGCCCGGGGCGGCTTTGTGCAGCAGCTGATCAACACCGCATGGCTGAGCGAGCAGATTCCAGCGCTCTTGGGTGACCACGCCCGCTGGCCTGACCTGCCCGAGGTGCACATCCGTTATTCGCACGAAGGCCAGGACTTTGGCCGGGCGCTAGAGACCGCGGGCGGCATTGTGCGGGCTTTGCCCCAGCTCGATGAGGTGTTTTGGGTCGTGGCAGGCGACGTGTTTGCCCCAGATATGGTGTTCACGCAGCACGCCGTGGCGCGTTTTGCCGCCAGCGCTGCCCTGGCCCACCTGTGGCTGGTGCCCAACCCCACACACAACCCGGGCGGTGATTTTGGCCTGTCGGCCACAGGCCAGGTGCTCAACCTGCCCAAAGGCAGCCCCGCTTGTGCGTACACCTTCAGCACCGTGGCCCTGTACAAAAAGGCATTTTTTGCCGACTGCGGCTTGCCCCCCGGCAACCCCGAGGGCGTGGCGCTGGCGCTGGCGCCTTTGCTGCGTGCGGCCATGGACCGGGGTCAGGTGACGGGCGAGGTGTATGCAGGCGACTGGACCGATGTGGGCACACCCCAGCGGCTGGCGCAGCTCAATGGCAGCAGTGCCTGATCAAGCACCCGGGTGACTGTGTGGACATTCGCCATCCCAGGGCAACGAACATAATGACGACTTCTTTTGGGACTGATCTCCAATGACCAACACCACCTTGCTCTACGCCCAACGCCGTGCCCGCCTCGCTGCCCAATTGGGTGCCGGCGGCATTGCCATCATCCCCACCGCGCCGGAGCGCCAGCGCAACCGCGACAGCGATTACCTGTACCGGCACGACAGTTACTTTTATTACCTGACCGGCTTCACCGAGCCGCACGCCAGTTTGGTGATCACGGCCGATGGCGAGTGCACGCTGTTTTGCCAGCCCAAAGACCTGGAGCGCGAAATCTGGGACGGCATCCGCCTGGGACCAGACGCAGCACCCGCTGCATTGGGCGTGAACCGGGCTTTGCCGATTGGCGAGATGGCCGCGCAGATGCCCAAGCTGCTGGAAAACCGCAGCACCGTGTGGTACCCCTTTGCCATCCACACCGGGCTGGAGAGTCTGGTAAACGGCTGGTTGCAGTCGGTGCGTGCGCGGGTGCGTTACGGCGCTTTGTGCCCCGAGCAGCAACGCGACCTGTGCAGCCTGCTTGACGAAATGCGTCTGGTGAAAGACGCGCACGAACAAGACATCATGCGCCGCGCCTCGGCCATCAGCGCCCGCGCCCACATCCGCGCCATGCAGCGCAGCGCGGCCATGCTGCGTGCGGGCCAAGAGGTGCGTGAATACCACCTGGACGCCGAGCTGCTGCACGAGTTTCGTCAACATGGCTCGCAGTACCCGGCTTACGGCTCCATCGTGGCGGGCGGGGCCAATGCTTGTGTGTTGCATTACCGTGCCGACACGGCCTTGATCCAAAACGGCGACTTGGTGCTGATCGACGCCGGTTGTGAACTGGACGGTTACGCCAGCGACATCACCCGCACCTTCCCGGCCAACGGCAACTTCACCGGACCGCAACGCGCTTTGTACGACCTGGTTCTGGCCTCGCAAGATGCAGCCGTGGCCGCCACCAAGGCCGGTGCCCGATTTGTCGACCCGCATGAAGCCACCGTGGCCGTGCTGGCGCAGGGCCTGCTCGATGTGGGCTTGCTCGACAAAAACAAGGTCGGAAACGCGCAAGACGTTATCGCCAACCGCAGCTATTTCCAGTTCTACATGCACCGCACCGGCCACTGGCTGGGCATGGACGTGCACGACTGCGGCAGCTATGTCGAGCCCTCGCAAGTGGGCAATAGTAGCGAGCGCAAGGACCCGCTGAGCGGCGAGCTCATCAAGGACCGTCCAAGCCGCATTCTGCAGCCGGGCATGGTGCTGACCATCGAGCCGGGCTTGTATGTTCGCCCAGCACCGGGTGTGCCCGAGCAGTTCCACAACATCGGCATCCGCATCGAAGACGACGCCATTGTGACCGCCACGGGTTGCGAGCTGATCACGCGCGGTGTGCCCGTGAAGGCCGACGAGATCGAAGCCCTGATGCGGGGCTGAAGCGTCCATGCCGTCGAGTTCGCCGGCCGGTTTGTCGGGCAAGCTACTCGCCATCCAAACCGGCCGGGTTCACCCCCTGATGGTGGGCGGGCGCAAGCTGGTTTCGGCCATTGGCAAAACCACCGTGTCTGGACCCATCGAGGTGGGGGTGCTGGGCCTGGCGGGTGACGAGCAAGCCGATTTGTCGGTGCATGGCGGATTGAGCAAAGCGGTGTACGCCTTCCCTTCAGAACACCTGCCTTGGTGGCAGGCGCAACGACAGGCCCGGGGCGCGACGATGTTTGAAGAGGTTTTGGCACCGGGTTACTTGGGTGAGAACCTGAGCCTGCAAGGCGTGCGCGAACATGACCTTTTTGTGGGCGACCGTCTGGACTTTGGCGACGTAGTGTTGCGCGTGACCCAGCCGCGCGAGCCCTGCGGCAAATTCAACGCCGTCATGGCTTACTCACAGGCCGCCAAAGATATGGTGCAAAGCGGGTGCTGTGGCTTCTATTTGGCGGTGGAGCGAACGGGCCGCTTGCAAGCTGGCGCGTCTTTTCAGATCATCCCAGGGCAACGTACGGTCAGCGTGGCGCAGGCTTTGCAGCACAAAGCCTGGAAGCATCTGCGTTGATCAGTCGCCATGTCGTCCCTCATTTGTGCGCAAAAGTCAAAAGCCAACTCACTTGAGAAGGGCATTACCCGGGCTCAAAGGCTTGAATCACGGGTCTACAATGAAAATACCGCCCGACTGTCGCACTGAATGTTGACAAATCCTTTGCCATTCCCATGGGTTGCCGAACCCGGCCAGACCTGACAGCACATCCCTACAACGGAGCCTCACCATGACCAACAAGGTCCAAGCCGAAGAAAAACGCGCCCAGTTGCGCAAAGCCGCCCTGGAGTACCACCAGTTCCCCACCCCCGGCAAAGTGGCCATCGCGGCCACCAAACAACTGGTCAACCAACACGATCTGGCCCTGGCCTATTCGCCCGGTGTGGCTGCACCCTGCGAAGAAATCGTCAAGGACCCTGCCAACGCCTTCAAATACACCAGCCGCGGCAACTTGGTCGGCGTGGTGACCAACGGCACGGCCGTGCTGGGTTTGGGTGACATTGGTCCTCTGGCCAGCAAGCCGGTCATGGAAGGCAAGGGCGTGCTGTTCAAGAAGTTCTCGGGCATCGACGTGTTCGACATCGAAATCAACGAAAAAGACCCTGACAAGCTGGTTGAGATCATCGCTTCGCTGGAGCCCACATTTGGCGGCATCAACCTCGAAGACATCAAGGCGCCTGACTGCTTCTACATCGAGCGCAAGTTACGCGAGCGCATGAAGATTCCGGTCTTTCACGACGACCAGCACGGCACGGCCATCGTGGTGGGCGCAGCCATCCTGAACGGCCTCAAGGTGGTGGGCAAGGACCCCAAAAAGATCAAGTTGGTCACCTCGGGTGCAGGCGCTGCGGCTCTGGCTTGCTTGGGGCTGCTGGTCAAACTGGGCATCCCGCGTGAAAACATCTGGGTCACCGACCTGGCGGGCGTGGTCTACGAAGGCCGAACCGAATTGATGGACGAAGACAAGATCCAGTTCGTGCAAAAAACCGATCAGCGCACACTGCGCGAGGTGATTGCCGGCGCCGACGTGTTCCTGGGCCTGTCGGCAGGCGGTGTGCTCAAACAAGACATGGTGCAGTCCATGGCCGCCAAGCCGCTGATCTTCGCGTTGGCCAACCCCAACCCCGAGATCAACCCCGAAGATGTCAAGGCCGTGCGCGACGACGCGATCATGGCCACGGGCCGCACCGATTACCCCAACCAGGTCAACAATGTCCTGTGCTTCCCCTACATCTTCCGAGGTGCGTTGGATTGCGGCGCAACCACCATCACGCTGGAGATGGAAATCGCGGCGGTGTACGCGATTGCCGAGCTGGCGCAGGCTGAGCAAAGCGAAGTGGTGGCTGCAGCCTACGTGGGCGAGCCGCTGGCCTTTGGCCCCGAATACCTGATCCCGAAGCCCTTTGACCCACGCCTGATGATGAAAATCGCCCCGGCCGTGGCCCAGGCTGCAGCGGAGAGCGGTGTGGCTTTGCGTCCGATTGTCGACATGGATGCTTACCGTGAGCGCCTCCAAGGCTTTGTGTACGCCTCGGGCACCATGATGAAGCCCATCTTCACGGCTGCCAAACGCGCCCTGAAAAAGCGCATCGCCTACAGCGAAGGCGAAGAAGAACGCGTGCTGCGCGCCGCCCAGATCGTGGTGGACGAAGGCATTGCCCGCCCGACACTCATCGGCCGCCCGGCCGTAATCGCCGAGCGCATCGGCAAATTCGGCCTGCGCCTGCGTGAAGAATTGGACTACGACATCGTGAACGTGGAAGACGACCACCGTTACCGCGATTTCTGGCAGACCTACCACCGCATGACCGAGCGCAAGGGCGTCACCGAGCAAATTGCCAAAATCGAGATGCGTCGCCGTTTGTCGCTCATTGGCGCCATGTTGCTGCATAAAGGCGATGTGGACGGCATGATTTGCGGCACTTGGGGCACCAACCCCATGCACCTGAACTACATCGACCAAGTGGTCGGCAAGCGCAAAGGCGTGAACACCTTCGCTTGCATGAACGGCTTGATGCTGCCGGGCCGACAGGTGTTCATGGTCGACACCCATGTCAACTACGACCCAACAGCCCAGCAATTGGCCGAATTCACCATCATGGCCGCCGAAGAAATGCGCCGTTTCGGCATTCAGCCCAAGGCGGCCTTACTCTCGCACTCCAACTTCGGCTCGTCCGACCAGCCCAGCGCCATCAAGATGCGCGATGTGCTTGACTTGCTGCACCAAAACGCGCCTTGGCTCGAAGTGGATGGCGAAATGCATGGTGATGTAGCCTTGGACGCTGCCGCTCGGCATGCGCTCATGCCCAACAGCACGCTGGCGGGCGATGCCAACTTGTTGGTTCTGCCCAACATCGATGCGGCCAATATTGCCTACAACCTGCTCAAAACCGCGGCGGGCGGCAACATCGCCGTGGGCCCGGTCTTGCTGGGAGCAGCCAAACCCGTGCACATTTTGACGCCCAGCACCACGGTGCGCCGGATTGTGAACATGACAGCACTCACCGTGGCTGACGCCAACGCAGCTCGTTGAACCACCCCATGGGGGTGTGCACTCACATGTCTTCAAAATGAACAAATTGTCTTTGCCTGTTTAATGGGCAATCGCTTGCATTTTTATCGCATTTGATACACACTAGCGCCTTCGAGTTTTCGGGTAAACCCGGATGCTCCTGAAAGGTGTATTCATGAGGGTGGCACAACAAGCCGTGGCCCGTCGGTGGTGGTTCGCCACACTGATGGGCTTTATTTTGCTGGCATGCACAATTTTGGTGCAGGCACGTACACCCCAAGAGGTGCAGTCACAGGCCACTTTGTTGGTCACTGACTTGCCCCGTGAGGGCCAGACAACCTACCAAAAAATCCGCAAGGGTGGACCTTTTCCTTACGAAAAGGACGGCACGGTTTTTGGCAATCGCGAGCGGCTCTTGCCTCGAGAAGCAAGGGGTTTTTACCGCGAATACACCGTCAGGACACCCGGCGTGCGTCACCGTGGAGCCCGTCGCATCGTCTGCGGCGGCCCGGTGCCGGCAGAACCGAAAGCCTGTTATTACACCGAAGACCATTACGCGAGCTTTCGCCTGATTGTTGACAGACCCTGATTTTTTTAGTTCTCAAGAAAGACCACGGAGATGGACATGCCGACACGTCAAGACCAAGAGACGCCCCTGAAGGGCGTGCGGTCGAACATCGTGCAGTCGATTCGCGCTTACCGCGTGAGCGATCTGCAAGAAGCCGCCCAAGGATTGGGCCACCACTTTTTGTATGCCAACCTGGCCGAAGCCCAGAGCAAACAAGACGTGTTGGACCTGATTGGTGCTCAATTCACACTGCCGTCGCACTTTGGCAAAAATTTCGATGCCTTGTACGACTGCATGACCGACCCTTTACACAAGTCGGGCCCACAGCCTGGCTTCATCGTGGTGCTCGAGCAAATTCCTGCACACGTCAAGTTTGACAAGGAAGCCCGCGAGCAACTGCTGGACATCTTCCGCGACACGGCCGATTACTGGGGAGACCGGAAGATACCCTTCCGATGCTTCTATTCTTTTCTGTAGCCCGTTCTGCGCAAAACAGCCAAGCAGGACGGGCGATGGAGGCACAAGCCGAGGACGCCGTGATGGCCGAATCGATCGAAGAAGGCGAAAAAATGCCCACCGATAAACTGGTGGACGTGTCGCCCTTGGCGCTGCGCATGAGCAGCCCATTCAATGCAGGTTACTGGCTCGCCGCAGCCTGATACCTTGCCTAGCCGCACATGCGGCACCCATGAAAAAGCCCGTCCATGACGGGCTTTTTCTTTGGGTTTGACCCGGCTTCGCGCTTCAGACGGCTTGGGCCAAGGCCACGAACTCGGCCACAGGCACTTCTTCGGCGCGGCGCTGCAGGTCAAACGTGCCGCTAAAGCCTTTTTCATCGAGCCATTTGCCTAAGGTGTTGCGCAAAATTTTGCGACGCTGGCTGAAGGCCACCTGCACCAGCGTTTCCAGCGTTTTGAGGTTGACATCGGGCGGCTGAGCAAGCGGCACCATGCGCACCACTGCGCTGTCCACACGCGGGGGTGGGTCAAAGCTTTCGGGTGGGACAAACAGCACATTGGCCATGTCATAGCGCCACTGCAGCATCACCGACAAGCGGCTGTAGTCCGAGGTGGCGGGTTGGGCCACCATGCGGTCAATGACTTCCTTTTGCAGCATGAAGTGCTGGTCTTCGATCACGTCCACCTGCGCCAGCAAATGAAACAAGATGGGCGTGGAGATGTTGTAGGGCAGGTTACCAACCACACGAATTTTGCGCAGCGGGGCGGCCGTGGCTTTGGCCAGCATCTGCTCCGCCAACGCCCGGAAGTCGACTTTGAGCACATCCGACTCGACCACCGACAACTGCGGGTGCTCGCGCAGACGCACTGCCAGATCACGGTCCAACTCGATCACCGACAGATGGCCCAAACGCTCGACCAAGGGCTGCGTCAGCGCGGCCAGGCCTGGGCCAATCTCGACCATGGGCTGACCGGCCACCGGGGCAATGGCGTCCACGATGGCATCGATGATGCCGCCATCCGTTAAAAAATGCTGCCCAAAACGTTTGCGGGCAATGTGCTTCATTGGACCGGCTCGCGCAACTCGACATAGGCCCTGCCCCGCACATCCTGGGACCAGGCAATGTAGGCTTCGTCGAGTTTCTTTTCTCGCAAGACGTTGCGGGCTATTGCGCGTTGTTCGGCATCACTCATGGGGGCATCACGCCGATCGGTCACCTCGATCAGGTGCACGCCAAAGCGCGAGACCAGCGGCTCTGCCACCTGGCCGGGTCGCAAGCGGTTCATGGTCTGCTCGAACTCGGGCACGAACATGCCAGGGTTGGCCCATCCCAGATCGCCACCCTGATCCGCACTGCCGTCTTGCGACAGGCGTTTGGCCGCTTCCGCGAAATCGGCTTTGCCCGAGAGGATGTCCTGACGCAGGACGTTCAGTTGCGCCAAGGCCTGTGCCTGAGTCAGCTGTGGGCTCAAGCGCAACAAAATGTGCCGCGCACGGGTTTGCGTGACCATCAAGGTGGCAGGGGCCTGCTGACGCTCCATCACTTTGAGCACATGGAAACCGGCACCCGAGCGCAACACCTCGGACACCCCACCGACGGGCAAAGCAGCCACGGCCTGCACAAACAGCTCGGGGTAACGGTCGGCGGGGCGCAGGCCCAAAGCCCCGCCGTTGGCTCCTCGGTCGGCAGTTTGCGAGAAAGTCTTAGCCAACTCGGCAAAGTTCTCGCCACTGCGTGCGCGACGGGCCACATCCTGCGCCTGAGCCTCCAGGGGCTTGATTTGTGCTTCGGTGCTTTGTTCTGGCACGGCAATGAGGATCATGCCCAAATTCAAAGCCACCGGGGCAATCGCGGCCTGGGCCTTGAGTTGCTCTTGCAAAAACTGATCGACCTCGATGTCGCTGATGCGGATGCGCGCTTCGACTTCCCGCTCGCGCACGCGGGTCAGCAGCAACTGGTTGCGCAGCTGTTCACGAAAGGTACTCAGGGACACGCCGTCTTGCTGCAAACGCTGGCGCAGGGCTTCGCGTGTGAGTTGGTTGTTGTTGGCCAAGTTAGCCTCGGCCAAGTCCAGAGCCTGGTCGTCAATCATGATGCCCGCATCACGGGCTTGCTGGATCTGAGCCTTTTCGTTGATGAGTTGCTCCAGCGCCAGCTGCTTGGCCTCGGAGGCATCGAGCGGGCGGCCTTGCACCTGTGCTTCACGCTGCAGGCGTTGGCCCAGGGTTTGCACCTCCTTGTTGGTCACGGGTTCGGAATTGACCACCGCGACGATGAAATCGGCCGAACGAATCACCGCAGGGCGCGCAGCAGCGAGGGCTGGTCCTTGGGCGGAGACATTCAGCGGCAGCCACGCCGCGGCCAGGCAGACAGATGCGCAGGCGGCCCACAAGGCGCGAACAGGAAACAGGTTTTTATTCATAGTGCTGGAAACGGCTCGGTTCAACGGTGGAGTCTCGCAAGTTCTGGTAACGGGGGATGTTGTTGCGCAGGGTATTAAGTGGGCTGGCCCCCACACGGGCCAGGCCAATGAATTCAAGCTGGAACAGCAAGCGGCTGGTCGCTGTGCTCACGGTGCTCTGAATGCGCTCGAAAGCGACGCGCCCGATCCAGCAACCGCCATCGTATTCCAGACCCAAGAGGCTGTCGACCATGCGGCTTTCGTTCAAACTAAAGTTCAAACGGCCCACGCTGTACCAGCGGTCAGGGCCCAAGCCCTGGCCGGGTGTGCGGGTCCAGGCGCTTTCCGCAGCTCCATCGCGTCTACCCAGCAAATCGCCCAATGGCCACTGCCAGCCCAGGTCAAGCTGCTCACTCACACCCTGGTTCAGACGGTAGGCTGCATTCAAAACCCGGTAAGGACTGGGGCTGTAGCGGCCTTGCAAGGTGCTGCGGCTGACGCGATCAGTCTGGCTGTTGATCTGCACCGTGGCATCAAGCGCCCAACGGTCGTCCCAGCGCACGCCCGCGCCCAACAACAAATCGCTCAGGCCCGCAGCGGCAGCGCTCTGGCCGGGCAGCACCACTTGCTGCTTAGAAAAACGAATTCGCTGGGCCATGCCCACACGCAACATTTCAGCACCGTTGTCGGCATCAAAAAACCGGCTGGTCACGCCCAGGGTCAAAGCATCGTTGTCCACCAGGCGATCCTGACCCACATAAATGTTTTCGCTGAAAATGGTGGACAAATTGAAATCTGTGGGACCCGTATCGTAGACCGGCAAAAGGCTTTGGTCCCGAAACGGTGTGCGGGCATAAAAGGCACGTGGCTCCAGGGTTTGCGTGACACCCCGGCCAAACCACTGGGTCTCGCGCTCATACACCAAGCCCGAATCCAATGAAATGGTTGGCAAAACACGGTTGGCCGCGCGCTCTTCCGAATTCAGCGCCTGGTCGAGTTGGTAACGGGTCGCGTGAATTTGCAGCTTGGGCGTGAAAAAACCCCAAGGGCGGATCCAGGGGCGGCTGACTTGCGCCAACACAAAGCTGCGCTCGCCATTGCGCGGAACTGGACGCACAGCCAAGGAGGCCAACGGGATGCGGTCGTAGCTGGCCTCAAAGCGAGTGGTGTCTGCCTGCACCGACCAATCCAGGCCATCGGCCTGCCAGTGCCCGTAGCGAAGCCCAATTTGGGGTGCGCGGTCATACGGCGGAGTGATGGGGGCGCTAATGTCTTGCAGGGTTTGCCAGCGCTGAACTTGCGCGCTCATGCTCAAGTTGCCTCGGCCCCAACTCAAGACCCCTGTAGAGGGCAAAAGCCGCTGGGTCAGCACCAGACCTGAGCGCGGGAAATCCCGCCAATAGTTGTCATCGCCGACCCGGTTCAGATTCAGACCCAAGCCGATACGTCCCACGCTGTCCAGACCGGTGTCAAAACTGCCGGCGTGCTGGCTGGACCATCCCCAGCGTGTCTGGTCACGCAGGCTGTCCTTGGGCATCACGTTCAGCCGGGCTTGACCGCTGTAGTCGCGCTCCAAATAACGGAACTCGGTGTCCACTGCCACACCGCGCTTGCTCATGAGATGGGTGGTGACCATGGCGTCGCGGTTGGGTGCAATGTCAAAGTAGTAGGGCTGGGCCAATTCCACCCCGCTGGTGGTGGTGATGCCCACCACGGGTGGCAACAGTCCCGACTTTCGGTCGGTGGTCAACGGGAAGGTTACGGCAGGAATGCCCAGCACCGGCACATCCTGAAAGCGCAAAAGCACACCCTCGGCCCGCACGGTGGACTCTTCTTCATCCAGGTTCAATCGGGTGGCTTTGAGCACCCATGAGGGCAACCATTCCGGCCCCGGCGTGCGCCTGCAGGTGGTGTAACTGGCCTCGCGCACGATAGCGCGCTGCTCATCGACAAACTCGATTTGCGCCGCCTGCCCATAGGCCCCGCTTTTGTAAAGTTCAAAAGTGGGCTCCGTCAGAGTGCCCTGGAAACTGTCAATCTTCAATTTGAGCTTGGGGCCGGTCAACAAACTGCCCGGTCGACTCAGACGCACCTGGCCCGTGGCCTCAACCTCGTCCTGGCTTTGGTCAAAGAAAATTTGACCCGCCTGGATGCTCACGCCAGGTTTGCGAATGCTGGCCTCGCCCTCAATGACCATGTCCAGATCGGGCCGCACGCGCAAGCGCTGGCCTTGCAGATAGATCGCCCCCTCTTGTTCCTGACGAGGTGAGATGGCTTCTTCAAGTAAAGGGCTGCTGCGCAAGACCAGTCCCGACCAAGGGGCGGCGGGTGCGGCCTGCGTGGGCGTCAGGGTTTGAGCTTGCGCCCCACCCAGCGTCCCCCCCTGCGTGACACCGTGCACCACAAACAGCGCCGCCCACACCACCGCCCGCAACGGAACATGGGCCACTGTGGGCTTCAAGCATGGGACGGGAAAAAGGAGCACGGCGAAGGGACAGGGTTGGATGACGCGAGAAGAACGGGCAAAGCGCCTGTTGCGAGCTTTGTAAAATGCGATTATCCATGAGCCACCCCACCCAGCCCACCATTTCAGCCCCCAATCTAAGCCAAGTTGACAGCGTCAGCTGGACAGATCCGGCCCGGCAGACGCTTTTTGACCATTGGTTGTCCACTTTAGCCCCATCTCAAGGCCTCGCACCCGACACCTTGCGCGTAGCCTCAGCAGATGCCAGCTTCCGCCGCTACCTGCGGGTGGATACCGTGCAAGGCGACAGCCGCATCGTCATGGACGCGCCGCCCGACAAGGAAAACTCCGAGCCCTTTGTGCGCATTGCCGCCTTGATGAAGGCCGCTGGTCTGAATGCCCCCGAGGTGCTGGACTGGCACGAAGCGCATGGCTTCATGCTGTTGAGTGATCTGGGCGACGCCACCATGATGTCGGCCATCGACCCCGAGCGCCCTCAGGCCAACCACGGCCTCTACATGCAGGCCGTAGACACCCTGATCCAGTGGCAGCTGGCGTCCCGCCCCGGTGTGCTGCCGCCTTATGACGCCGCGCTTCTGAACCGAGAGCTGAGCCTGTTCCCGGATTGGTATTTGGCCCAGCACCGCGGCGTGCAAATGCAAGGCGCACAGCGCGAGGTGTTCGACAAGGCCTTTGCCCTGATCGTGCAGCGCAACCTGGCCGCACCGAGTGTGTATGTGCACCGCGACTTCATGCCGCGCAACCTGATGATGCCTTTGGGCAGCAGTGCACAGCTGGGCGTGCTGGATTTCCAGGACGCGGTCTACGGCCCCGTCAGCTACGACATCGCCAGCCTGATGCGCGACGCCTTCCTCACCTGGGACGAAGACTTTGTGCTCGACATCACCATCCGCTATTGGGAAAAAGCCCGCAAGGCGGGGCTGATGGACTTTGAAGACTGGCACAGCGACTTTGGTGCGTTTTACCGCGCCGTGGAATGGATGGGCCTGCAGCGCCACCTGAAAGTGGCCGGCATCTTTGCCCGCCTGACACTGCGCGACGGCAAGCCCAAGTACCTTGCCGATGCGCCGCGCTTCATCCACTACATCCGCAGCACCTGCGACCGTTACCGCGAACTGGGCCCGCTGCTCAAATTGATCGACGAAATCGAAGGCACCACGCCCCAGGTCGGTTTTGCCTACGGACGCATGTGAGCATGCCGCGCTTTTATTGCCCCGCCCATTTGGCCATAGGCCTGGCGCTCAGCTTGCCTGCGGGTGCCGCCCGCCATGTGCAGGTGCTGCGCCTGCAGCCGGGCGATGTCATCACCTTGTTCAACGGTGAGGGCGGCGAGTTTGACGCCACCGTCACCCGCATGGGCCGCAGCGATGTGGAGGTGGAGGTGGGGGCGCACCACGCTGTGGAGCGCGAAGCGGCCCGCGCCGTGCACCTGTTGGCGGGCATCACCGCCAACGAGCGCATGGACTGGCTGGTCGAAAAAGCCACCGAGCTGGGCGTGGCCAGCATCACGCCCCTGGTGGCCGAGCGCAGCGTGCTCAAGCTCAAAGGCGAGCGGGCCGAGAAAAAACTGGCGCACTGGCAAGGCGTGGCCGTGGCTGCCGCTGAGCAGTGTGGACGCAACCGGGTGCCCATCATCCACCCAGCCGTGACGCTGACCGAATGGCTGAAAAAGTCCGCGCCTGGCGAGCGTTGGGTCTTGTCCTTGTCCGAGGGCACGCAACCCCTACCTCGCCAAGCCAGCCAGGCCCCAGTGACCGTGTTGAGCGGCCCCGAAGGCGGACTGAGCCCTGGGGAAGAAAGCGCCGCATTAGCCGCAGGATTCACCCCGGTTTCTCTGGGGCAGCGGGTGTTGCGCGCTGAGACAGCACCCCTGGCGGTGTTGGCTGTTTGCGCCCAAGAACAAAGCGCTGTAGCCTAAATCACCTTGCATTTCTTTCTGCGTCTGCCCTTGGCAAAAGACGGACTGCGGTCGATGTCCACCGCTAGCGGGCCGAAGATCATCGACTTGTCACGGGGCATTTGAAGTCGTCGTCCCAAGGGATAGGGGTGGATTCTGCGAGTTCGCAGTCAGTGGATTTAGGGCTACAAGTTTTTTTCAGGTCCTTGAATTCCAAGCGCAATTCAACTCGGCGGCTTTTTTCCGGATTGTTCAAGATCGCCGAGTTGAACGAGGACCCACCCACAAAAAACATTTCCCTGATGGCCTTGCGGTCGTTCAAGGTTGGCGCGTCCGGGGCTTTGGCGTCCAGCAGCACACACAGCACTCGTTGCGATCGCTCCAAACTGAGGTTAAGGTTATAAAGGTAAGAACCTTCGGGGCTGGCATAGCCTTCCAACACGAACCGTTTGATCCAAGCTTGGCAGGAAGGGCTGCGGGCTGTGTCCAGAATTTGGGGCACGAATCGCCGCAAAAACCCCATGCGTTGGCTCTCAAGCTCATTGCTGTCTTTGCCAAATTCAGCCAATGTGCCGAAGTCCAGGGTTTGGCCGCGCAGTTGAACCCCTTTGAATTCACGGCGCTGGATGAGCGTTTGCAGATCGGCCAAGCAAGTTTCTATCGCAGCATCGCGTGAAAGGCGAGTCTCGTCCATTTTTCGCAACCCTTGCGTGACGCCCAGCAAGGCCGCTACCATGGTTACCAAAAAAAGCACCATCAATGCGGTCATCAAGTCTGAATAAGAAATCCAGAAAGGATTTTCGGCCACATCCTGAGACCGTTTGCGCGGTGGAACTGGCGCGCCGAACATTCAGACTTTCACTCGCGCAGATGTGGTTGCACTCAGGCGCAGTTGGCTGAGAATTTTGTATGAAAGCGCAGCTTGCATTTCCGTGGCCAGAGTCAGTCGCTCCATGTATTCGGCCCCACCCTTGGGAACAAACAAACGGTCAAGCAGTTGTTGAAGCGTTTCAACCTGACGGTAACGGGCTGAGAGCAGGGCTTTTTCAAGCCAAGTGAAAATCATGGCCAAGGTGATGGCAACGGCTGAAATCCAAAAAGCCTGCCCTACAGTTTGTACCAATTGGCTCAAGGCCATTTGGACCTGCTCTGGGCTGGAGACATCGAAGTTCATGAGCCCCGTGATCAGTCCAGTGAAGGTGCCGATGATGCCCACGCCAGTCAGAATGCCGGGGACATGTTTGTAAAAGTGCGTTTGCAATGGAGAGTCCACAAGCGCATGCTCGCTGAAATAGTGCTCCGCTGGAGCGGTGGCTTGCCAGCCCCCGGACTGGTACTGGCCACTGGCCTCGATTTGCTGGACTTCTTCGAGGGCCAGCTGGTAGTTTTGCCAAAGGCTGGCCATGCGAAGGTCGCTCTGGGTGAACTGCTCAATCTCTGAGAGGTCCAGATGGCCGCCATGTGAAGCCAGGCTCATCTCCGCAAAAAAGCTTTTGGATAATTGGCTGACACGTGCGCGTGCCACGCCCAGTGGGCCGGAATCGGTTGGCATCCATCGGGCGTGCAAAGTGTGAGCGTACTGTTGCCAGACATGCAAAAAACGGGGATCAGCCATGATGTCACGCTCGACCTCTGAGAGGTTCAAAGTCTGGGGAGTGTGATCGTTCAGCGCTTGTTGGAGGCCTTGAATAACCTTCGTCAAACGCTGTTGCAGTTCGAGCGCTGGCCAGACGAAGCGAAGCAGAAAAGACAGAGACAACAACACCAACACAGCCAAAACCGCGATCCAATGCCAGTTTGAGATGAGTAAGTTTTCCATTAAGTGATGTTGCCCGTTGGGTTTTGGTGATATTTCAATCATTTTGCATGAATTTAAGGTTTTAGCTCTTCTAATGTTTCGGAGCTAAACCGGTCATCTATAATTAAAGACATTCCGAGGAGCGTTGCAGCGCCCACCAGCCCACCGGCTGGCAGCAGGCGTGAGGCTCGGAACCTTCAAACAGCAACGACGCTCATCCACTCGACGTGTGGTGAGCCTGTATTTTCCTTTCAGTGCTTTCATCCACGCGTGTGGCTTATTCACATTGCTTTGGAGCTTTTTTCATGAATGCACGTATACCTTCCACCGTCAACGCTGATTGCGTGATCGCCGACATCGGCCTGGCCGATTGGGGCCGCAAAGAAATCAAAATCGCCGAGACCGAAATGCCCGGCCTCATGGCCATCCGCGAAGAGTTCAACAAGGCTCAACCCTTGAAGGGCGCACGCATCACCGGTTCGCTGCACATGACCATCCAGACGGCTGTGCTGATCGAAACCCTGCAAGCCTTGGGCGCCGATGTGCGTTGGGCCTCTTGCAACATCTTCTCGACACAAGACCACGCCGCTGCGGCCATCGCCGCCAAGGGCACGCCCGTGTTCGCCATCAAGGGCGAAACATTGGCCGACTACTGGGACTACACCCACCGCATTTTTGACTTCGGCGCAGCGGGCACACCCGGCGAAGGGCCCAACATGATCTTGGACGACGGCGGCGACGCTACATTGCTCATGCACTTGGGCAAGCGTGCCGAAAAAGACGCGTCCTTGATCGCCAACCCCACCAGCGAAGAAGAGACCTGCCTCTTCAACGCCATCAAAGCCAAATTGGCTGTGGACCCCACTTGGTACAGCCGCAAAGGTGCACACATCATCGGCGTGACCGAAGAGACCACCACCGGCGTTTTGCGCCTGAACGAAATGGCCGCCAAGGGCAGCTTGATGTTCCGCGCCATCAACGTGAACGACTCGGTGACCAAGAGCAAGTTTGACAACCTGTACGGCTGCCGCGAGTCTTTGGTCGACTCCATCAAGCGTGCCACCGACGTGATGATCGCGGGCAAAGTGGCTGTGGTGGCTGGTTACGGTGACGTGGGCAAGGGTTCGGCCCAAGCCCTGCGTGCCTTGAGCGCCCAAGTCTGGGTGACCGAGATCGACCCGATCAACGCCCTGCAAGCCGCGATGGAAGGCTTCAAGGTTGTGACCATGGAATACGCCGCCGACAAGTGCGACATCTTTGTGTCGGCCACCGGCAACAAGAACGTGATCCGCTACGAGCACATGGCCGCCATGAAAGACGAAGCCATCGTTTGCAACATCGGTCACTTTGACAACGAGATCGACGTCGCTTCGCTGGAAAAATTGCAGTGGGACGAGATCAAGCCCCAGGTCGACCACGTCATCTTCCCCGATGGCAAGAAGATCACCCTGCTGGCTAAAGGCCGCCTGGTGAACCTGGGCTGCGCCACCGGCCACCCCAGCTTTGTGATGTCTTCGTCGTTCGCCAACCAGACCATTGCCCAGATCGAGCTGTTCACCAAGCAAGACCAGTACGAGTCCGGCAAGGTCTACGTGCTGCCCAAGCACCTCGATGAGAAGGTCGCTCGTTTGCACCTGAAGAAAGTCGGCGCCATGCTGACCGAATTGAGCGACGAGCAAGCGTCTTACATTGGCGTGTCGAAAAACGGCCCGTACAAAGCCGACACATACCGCTATTAAAAAAACCACGCATGCGCATTGACCAACTTCTCGTCGAGCGCGGCCTGGCCGCTTCTCGCTCCCAAGCTCAGCGACTGATCGCCGGGGGCGTGAAATGGCAGCAGCCCGACGGGAATTGGCGTGCCATCGTCAAAAACCGCGATGAGGTGCCCGAAAGCGCTGCCCTGCAGCTGCTCGACGATGCCGAGTCGCGATATGTCTCACGCGGTGGCTTGAAGCTCGAAGGGGCTTTGAAGGCCACCGGCGTGCAGGTGGACGGCTTGCGCTGCCTCGATGTGGGTCAGAGCACTGGGGGCTTCACCGATTGTTTGCTGCAGCACGGCGCGGCCGAGGTGGTGGGCATTGATGTGGGCCATGCCCAGGTGCACCCGCGCATCAGCCAAGACGAGCGGGTGGTTTGCATCGAAGGCGTGAACGCCCGCGAGCTGGAGCCGGGTGACGAGCGCATCCCCGATGCGCTCGACGGCTTCGATGTGGTGGTGGGTGATGTGTCCTTCATCTCGCTCACGCTGGTGCTGCCGGGCGTGGTGCATTTGCTCAAACCTACGGGCCAGTTGCTCATGCTGGTGAAACCCCAGTTTGAATTGCAACCGGGTCAGGTGGGCAAGGGCGGTATCGTGAAAGACGACACGCATTTCCCATTCATTGAAAACCGTGTGCGCACGGCCTTGACCGAACTGGGCATGCAGGTGACCGCATGGCTGGAAAGCCCCATTGCGGGCGGTGACGGCAACCGTGAATTTTTTGTGCAGGCCTGCTGGCCCGACCCCGCTGCGGTGTTGCCCGCACGCGAAGCCACACGTGTGGCGCACGAGGCCGATCTGGCCGCCAAGGCGTATGCCAAGGCCAACGACTATTGAATCTTGAAGGTGTTGTGATGTCTGGTTTGAAGCTGCCCATCAGCCTGGAATTTTTTCCACCCAAAACGCCCGAAGGCGCTGAAAAATTGCGCGGTGTGCGCGAGAAACTCTACAGCCTGAAGCCCGAGTTTTGCTCGGTGACCTACGGCGCTGGCGGATCCACCCAAGAGGGGACGTTTGCCACGGTGGGTGCGATCCAGGCCGAAGGCATGAGTGCCGCTTGTCACTTCTCGTGCATTGGTGCGACCAAAGCTTCGGTGAGAACTGAGCTGGCCACGCTCAAGGCCATGGGCGTCAAGCGCCTGGTGGCCTTGCGTGGCGACTTGCCCAGCGGCTATGGCGCCGGTGGCGAGTTCCACTACGCCAGCGATTTGGTGAGCTTCATCCGCGCAGAGACGGGTGACGATTTCCACATCGAAGTGGCGGCCTACCCCGAGATCCACCCACAAGCCAAGTCACCCGAAGCAGACCTGCAGGCTTTCGCCACCAAGGTCAAAGCCGGTGCCGATTCGGCCATCACACAATACTTCTACAACAGCGACGCGTATTTCCGCTTTGTGGACGACGCCTACAAAATGGGGGCGGATGTGCCCGTGGTGCCGGGCATCATGCCCATCACCAGCTCCTCTCAGTTGCTGCGTTTTTCGGATGCGTGCGGCGCCGAGATCCCACGCTGGATCCGGCTTCGCCTGCAGGCCTATGGCGACGATGTGGAGTCGATCAAGGCCTTTGGCCTGGATGTGGTGAGTGACCTGTGTGAGCAACTCATCAACGGCGGCGTGCCCGCCATCCACTTCTACACCATGAACCAGAGCGCGCCCACCTTGGCCATCGTCCAGCGCCTCAACTCGCTGACCTACTGACGCACTTCAATGCTGGACCTGTCGCATTGGCAGCGCCCGCCCCAGCCTTGGCTGGGCGTGTTCACCGACATCGATGACACCCTGACCACCGAAGGCGCGATCACGGCCGATGCCTTGCAGGCACTGACGGCGCTGAAACAAGCCGGTCTCATGGTCATACCCATCACCGGCAGGCCCATGGGCTGGAGCCGAGATTTCGCCCAAACCTGGCCTGTAGATGCGCTGGTCGCCGAAAACGGTGCGGCGGCCTGGCTGCCCCAAGCAGACGGCAAACCCAGGGCCATTTACCAACAGAGCGAAGCTGTTCGAACAGCGAATTGGACACGCATGCAGGAAGTGGCCGCACGCATCGTGCGCGAGGTGCCCGGCGCCGCTTTGGCCCAGGACAGTGCAGGCCGCGAAACCGACATCGCCATCGACCACAGCGAATTCACACATCTGCCTGCTGCGGCCATTGACGAGGTGGTACGCATCATGCGCAGCGCCGGCATGGTGGCCACCGTCAGCAGCATCCACATCAACGGCTGGTTTGGCGATCACCACAAATTGAGCGGGGCACGCTGGATCTTGCGCGAACTGTGCGCACGCCCTTTGGACCAAGAATGGGAGCAATGGGTTTATGTGGGAGACTCCACCAATGACCAAGTGATGTTTCAACACTTTCCACACAGTGTGGGGGTGGCCAATGTCCGACGCTTTGAATCGCAACTGTCTCACCACCCCCGCTACATCACCCCCAGCGAACGCGGTGCAGGCTTTGCAGAGTTCACTGGGCATTTGCTGAAACACTTGAGCTGAAAATTCCGGTTCAAACCTCCTCATCGCTGCAACTTGGGCGATACACACCCACAGCCATTGGAACAGCGCATGAACGCCCCCACCCTTTTGACCTGGTCTGAGAAAGACACCACACGCTCCGCGCTTTGGCGCTCAGACCAGGTGTTGCCCAAACACGTGGTGCTGGCCGACGACACCATGACGGCCGACACGGCTTATCGCCTGGCCTGCGCAGGCACCGGCTTGCTCTGGCGCAGCGATTTTCAGAACGCACGGCAAATGCTGCAAGCGCTGACACGGCGCATCGACAAACCCAAAAAAGTCCGGGCCAAAAAACAAGCACCAGATGCGCCCACAATGCCCGGCGCGGCCTTCCACACCCATCGACAAGCACAAGCCCAACGCACCCGCATCCTGAGCCAGGTTTTGATTGAGTTGAACGGCGATTACGGCATTGACCTGCGCCGCGCACCCGATGCCAAAGCCGCCTGCGTGCAAGCCTTTGGCCCAGCCGACGGCCAACCATCGGTGATTTCGCTGCGCAGTTTGCAAGGGGTCATTGGTTCGTTTGAGTGGCGAAAAAACGGTGTCGAAGTGCCCGCCATGGGCAAGGCCTTGCGGGTTTATCCGCACTACGGCGTGTTCTCGCCCGTGCGTGGCGAATATGTTGAGTTGGTGGCCAATGCGCCTTTGCCAGAAGTATTCCGTGCCAACCCCGTGGCTTTTGACATCGGCGTGGGCACAGGCGTCTTGACCGCCGTGATGGTGCGGCGCGGCGCGACCCACGTGGTCGGCACCGACATGTCAATGCGGGCTTTAGCTTGTGCTTTGGACAATCTGCAGCGCTTGGGCCTGCAAAACCAAGTGACCTTGCAGCACACGCATTTGTTCCCGGAAGGCCAAGCGGCCGTGGTGGTCTGTAACCCCCCTTGGTTGCCCGCACGCCCGACCACACTGCTGGAGCAAGCCGTCTATGACGAAAGCAGCCAAATGCTCAAGGGCTTCTTGACTGGTCTGCCCGCGCACCTGTACGCAGGGGGCGAAGGCTGGCTGATCTTGTCTGACCTGGCAGAACACCTGGGCCTGCGCACACGCGAAGCCCTGTTGGACTGGATCGCGGATGCGGGCTTGGAAGTGGCAGGCCGCATGGATGTAAAACCCGTGCACGCAAAAGCCCAAGATACCACCGACCCGCTGCATGCCGCGCGGTCGGCAGAAGTTACTTCGCTTTGGCGTTTGTGCGTGGCCAACTGACGCCCCCCTGATAAGGTCGGCGCCATTGGGAGCGAGCCCCTGCTCGCAAAAGGCTGAACCACCCCAAGCACTCATCGCCAGCTTCGGCGCCAAACCACTGTTCGGATGCAGGGGCAGCCTCCCACAAATTCGTCATCAAACCCTGGCCAAGACAGGCGCCAGCGCAACCCCCGTGTGCGTGCCTTCATGCACCAGGTCTTCGGGTGTCATAGCCGCCACGATGCGGCCACCCGCGTTGCCGCCTTCGGGGCCCAGGTCGATCACCCAGTCGGCTTCGGCGATCACATCCAGATCGTGTTCGATAACGACCACGCTGTGACCGGCATTGACCAAGCGGTGCAACACGCTGATGAGCTTGTCCACGTCGGCCATATGCAGGCCCACGGTGGGCTCGTCCAGCACGTACAGCGTGTGCGGGGCTTTGTTGCCGCGCTTGCCCACTTCGTCTCGCACCTTGGTCAGCTCAGTGACCAGCTTGATGCGCTGGGCCTCACCGCCGCTCAAAGTGGGTGAAGGCTGGCCCAAGGTCAGGTAACCCAAGCCCACGTCTTTGAGCAACTGCAGCGGGTGCGCGATGCTGGGCATGGTGGCGAAGAAATCCACGGCTTCGTCCACTTCCATTTGCAACACGTCGCCAATGCTTTTGCCGCGCCACGTCACCGCCAAAGTTTCCGGGTTGAATCGGGCGCCTCGGCAGGTTTCGCAAGGCACTTTCACATCGGGCAAAAAGCTCATCTCGATGGTGCGCATGCCTTGACCTTCACAACTCGGGCAGCGGCCTTCGCCCGTATTGAAACTGAAGCGCCCGGCGGCGTAACCACGGGCTTTGGCTTCCAGCGTTTCGGCAAACAGTTTGCGGATCGTGTCCCAAAAGCCGATGTAAGTCGCCGGGCACGAACGCGGTGTTTTGCCGATCGGGGTTTGATCGACTTCGAGCACGCGGTCAATGGTTTCGAAGCCTTGCACATCGCTGCACGCGGTCAATGCCACACGCTGACCCGCGTCTTGTGCTGTGCGGCCTGCAAACGTGGAACGCTGGCTGACCAGCGCCTGCACATTGGCCAACAAAACGTCGCGGGCCAAAGTGGATTTGCCCGAACCGCTGACACCCGTGACGGCGACCAAGCGTTTGAGCGGCACCTGCACATCGACCTGGCGCAGGTTGTGCAGGTTCGCACCTGTGAGGGTGAGCCATTGCGACGGCGACGCCAATGTCTCGGCATGGGGTGATGGACTGGGCGCCGATTTTGGCGTACCCCCGCCATATGAGGCGCCCGCGCCAGCGCCCCACGCAGAGGCATCCACCAAACGACGCATCTGCATCGGATGCTTCATCGCATGCAGCAAATAGCGGCCGGTTTGCGAATCGGCAGAAGCCGTGATATCGGCCACCGAACCTTGTGCCACCAGACGGCCACCGCGTTTGCCCGCGCTCGGGCCGATGTCGATGATGTGGTCGGCACGACGGATCGTGTCCTCATCGTGCTCCACCACCACCAAGGTGTTGCCCT
>JBIKHW010000139.1:0-8089 GCA_044361935.1 Limnohabitans sp.
GGTGTGGGCGTGGGCGTACTGCCCGAATCGGCCGCCCGCCGTCACGCCCGCAGCATGGCCATCCGCTTGGTGCCCCTGTCCGACGCCTGGGCGATTCGCGCCATGCAAATTTGTGTGCGCAACTTCGATGAACTGCCCAACTTTGCGCGGGACTTGATTGACCTGTTGTCAGAGGACGCAAGGCTGGCGGTGGCTTGATTTGCTGCTTTCGTTGGCCAAAGCATTTGTGTGCGGCCGCCTTCAGCTACCCGACAAATGCAGCGCAAAGGCTTGGACCTTGGCTGATGGATGTCTTTGAGGTGGACTCACCAGGTGAATCGGCAGCGAGGGTGCGGGCCAGTCGGGCAGCAGCACCTGCAACTCTCCGTTGGCCATCTCTTTTTCAAACAGCCAGGTGGGCGAGTAGCCAATCCCCATGCCCGACAGCACCGAGCTGCGAATCACCTCACTGCTGTTGGTTTGCAGGTTCCCTTGCGCACGGATGGTGACCTGTGTGCCCTCGGGCTCATGCGCTCCAGGGCCTGCCGTGAATGTCCAGGCGTTTTGCGTGGCCAACTCCGAATAGACGATGCAGTTGTGCTGCGGCAAGTCTTGCGGCACGCGGGGCGCTTTCAGGCCTTGTGGCAATGTCTTCAGGTATTCGTGGCTGGCTACCAACACGCGTTGGGTGGTGCCGATGCGTTGGGCCACCATCGAGCTGTCGGCCAGTTTGCCGATGCGCACCGCCACGTCGATGCCTTCTTCGATCAGGTCAATGAAGCCGTCGTTGAGCCGCAGGTCCATTTTGACCTTGGGGTGAGCGGCTAGGAAACTTTTCACCAGGGGCATCAGTTGGAGCCTGCCGTAGCCAACCGAAGCGGCCACGCGCAGCCAGCCACTCAATTGCTGTTCGCCCTGCAATAGGGTGGCCTCCGCTTCGGCGATTTCGGCCACCAGGCGCCGCGCCTGAGCGAAGTAGCGTTCACCCGCCTCGGTCAGTGCCAATGAACGGGTGGTGCGGCTGAGCAGCTTGGCGCCCAGTTCACGTTCCAGCGCTGCGACTTGTTTGCTCACGCCGCTTTGGGTGCCGCGTGTCTCGCGAGCCACGGCCGAAAAACTGCCGCTTTCCACCACCCGCACAAAGGTCTGCATGGCTGCCAATCTGTCCATGGTTCTTCCCCATTCATTCGGATTTGGAATAAATCATAGTCTGATCATAGGTCTAGTGAAATATCTGAGATCGAATCAAACTCGAAGCCATCACTTGCGCAAGGACGCCGCCATGAACACCCGCACCCTGTCTAACCTGCCGGCAGGACAGACCGATGCCACCCCATTGGCCCGAGGCATCGCCGTGGGCCTGGTCGCCGCCAGCATTGGTGCGCTGTACACCGTGTTTGCCCGCTGGGGCATTGCGCATGGTTTGTCCTCACCAGACCTCACAGTGCTGCGCTTTGGTGTGGCGGGCGTCTTGATGCTGCCTGTGATGGCCTTGGCGTGTTGGCGCGACATGGCGCAGTTCACCACGCGTTGGCGGGTGTGGTTGTCGGTGGCCCTGCTGGCAGGTACACCCTTTGGCCTGTTGATGTTTGGTGCGCTTCAATTTGCCCCGCCCAGCCATGCGGCGGTTTTCCCGTTCACGGCCATGAGCGTGATGGGCATGGTGCTCGGCGCGGTGGTCTTGGGGGACCGCATGACCATGCGGCGTGTGCTCGGCATTGCTGTGGTTTTGGCAGGCTTGGTGCTGGTGTCCGGGGTGGAGGCGTCCAGTCTGACCCTGCGTGCAGCGATCGGCGATGCCATGTTCTTGGCCGCAGGCACCTTGTGGGCGGGCTTTGGCATCGTGCTGCGCAAGCACCGACTGGACCCGCTGCTGGCCACAGCGGTGATTTCGATCAGCGCCTTGCTCACCTATGTGCCCGCTTATACGTGGTTCACAGGGGGTGAAGGTTTGGTCAAGGCTGCACCATTTGTGTTGTGGGTCGAGGTGCTGGTGCAAGGCGTCATTGCAGGTGCGGGAACGCTGTACACCTATTCAAAAATGGTGTCGCTGCTCGGGCCGTCGCGTGCGGCGGTGTTCCCGGCATTGGCGCCGGGTCTTGCCGCATTAATGGCCTGGCCCGTCTTGGGGCATGTGCCAGCGGTTGCGGAGACCGTCGGGTTGCTGCTGGTCATGACTGGACTGATCGTTGCCGTCACTACTTCCAAAGCTTCTGTACCCAAAACCTGAAAGGCTCAGTCAGCCTTTCAGGCCCGCAGGCCTTTTGTCAATTGCTATCAGTTGCTGTCAGTTGCTGTTGACCGCTTTAACGGTTCACATTCACCACCACCCGCCCACGCACCTGCCCCGCCAAAATCTCGGCGCCCAGCGCAACAGCATCGGCCAGACCCACTTCGCGCGTCATGCGTTCCAGTTGTGCGGTGTCCAGGTCTTGGGCCAAACGCGCCCAGGCCGCTTCGCGCACGGCACGCGGGGCCATCACGCTGTCAATGCCCGCCAAGGTCACGCCGCGCAAGATGAAGGGTGCCACGCTCGACGGAAAGTCCATGCCTTGGGCCAAGCCGCAGGCCGTCACCACGCCGCCGTATTTGGTGCTGGCGCAGGCGTTGGCCAGGGTGTGGCTGCCCACGGTGTCGACCACGCCCGCCCAGCGCTCTTTGGCCAGCGGCTTGCCGGGGGCAGACAGCTCGGCGCGGTCCATCACATCGGCCGCGCCCAGCTGGCGCAGGTAGTCGGCTTCTTGCATGCGGCCGGTGCTGGCCACCACGCGGTAACCCAGCTTGGTCAGCAGCGCGATCGCCACGCTGCCCACGCCGCCGCCCGCACCCGTGACCAAAATGTCGCCCTTGTCGGGTGTGACGCCGTGCTTTTGCAGCGCCATCACGCACAGCATGGCGGTGTAACCGGCGGTGCCAATCGCCATGGCTTGGCGCGGGGTGAAGGCGGCAGGCAGCTTGACCAGCCAGTCGCCTTTGAGGCGCGCCTTTTGCGCCAGACCGCCGCTGTGGCTCTCGCCCACACCCCAGCCATTCAGCACGACTTGGTCACCCACTTTGAAGAGCGTGTGTTGGCTCTCGGTCACGGTGCCAGACAGGTCAATGCCAGGCGTGAGCGGGAACTTGCGCACCACGGGCGATTTGCCGGTGATGGCCAAGCCGTCTTTGTAGTTGAGGGTGGAGTAGTCCACTTGCACCGTCACGTCGCCTTCGGGCAGGGCGCTGTCATCGAGCGTTTGCAGGGTGCAGCGGTAACCGGCGTCGGTTTTTTCAATTTGCAGGGCTTGATAAGTCATTGGAGGTCCTGTTGGGGCTAGGTTTCATACAACACCATTGTGCTCCCCAGGACCCGAGCTGCCTGTCACCCTCGATGTGCCCGGTTAACATGCAAAAACGCTCCCCCAACCACCCAACGTCCATGCCCCTTTTCACCCTCCACAAGCCGTGGTCGCGCCGCGATCTGCACCGTGCAGCTTTGGCTGCCGCGCTGGTGCCGTGGGTCACGCCTGGCGTGCAGGCGCAAAGTGCGCCGCTGCGTTGGCAAGTCAACCCTTTCAGTCTGGGCGTGGCCAGTGGCCAGCCGCAGCCTGGCAGTGTGGTGCTGTGGACGCGTTTGCGCATCGATGACGCCGATGCTGCCCGCCAGGCATCGGGCGCTCTTGTGGTGTGTGAGCTGTTTGCCGACGAGGCCTTGCGCCAACCCCTGCGCCAGTGGCGCTTGACCACCGACCCCCGCCGGGGCCACAGCCTGCATGTGCTGGCCGATGGCCTGCAGCCGGGGCGGCATTACTGGTTCCGCTTCAGTTCTGGCAGCGCCGTCAGTCCGGTGGGCCGCACCCGCACCAGCCCGGCTTTCAACGAGGCTGTACGCCGCCTGCGACTGGGGCTGGCGTCTTGCCAACATTACGAGCAAGGCCACTTCGCTGCACACCGCGACATGGCCGGACAAGACCTGGATCTGGTGCTCTTTGTGGGTGACTACATCTACGAAAGCAGCAACAAACAATACAAAATCCGCGCCCACGAAAGCGGCATGCCCACCACGCTGGACGCCTACCGCGCCCGCCATGCGCACTACAAGAGCGACCCCGACCTCCAAGCGTGCCATGCGGCCCACCCCTGGCTGATGACCTGGGACGACCACGAGGTGGTGAACGATTACGCCAACGATCTCGACAAGAACTTCACCGACCCGGTGGTGTTCTTGCAGCGCCGGGCGGCGGCGTACCAGGCTTATTTTGAGCACATGCCGCTGCGCCTGGGACCAGATCCGCAGCAGCCCAGCCAGATGCGCATCCACGACCGCATGGCTTGGGGCACACTGGCCGATTTGTGGACCCTGGACTGCCGCCAGCACCGCGACCACCAGGCCTGCCCCGACCTGATGCGCGGGGGTGGGCGTGTGGTCATGGGCTGTGATGCCTTGGCCGACCCGGCGCGCAGCATGCTCGGCCCAGCCCAAGAACAATGGCTCACGGCAGGCCTCACACAAAGCCAGCGGCGCTGGAAACTGCTGGCGCAGTCCACCTTGATGGCCAGCAGCGGTGTGCAGACGCCCTTGGGGCGCAGCGCTTTTACCGATGGCTGGGACGGTTACCCGCAAGCGCGCTCGCGCCTGTTGCAGACGGTGGCCGATGCGCGCCTGAGCGACGTGGTCCTGCTTAGCGGCGATGTGCATGCCAACGTGGCGGCGCAGCTGCGCGTGCACCCGGGCGACGAGCGCTCGCCCGTGGTGGCCAGTGAGCTGGTGACCACCTCGGTGTCCACCCGGGGCATGTCGTCTAAACTCATGGCGCACATCCAGCGCGACAACCCAGACATCCGCCACGCTCGCTCGGACGAGCGGGGCTACACCCTGATTGACATCCGGCCTGAGCGCTTGGATGCGCAGTTCTTGACCACCCCGCATCCGGCCCAGCCCGAAGCCCGGTTGGGGCTGCAGGGGCGCTGGACTGTGCAGCAAGGTGTGGCCGGTGTGCTTGCGGGGTCTTGAAAAGACCCGATCGTATCCAAGGGTTACCATGCAGTCTTTATTTGGGCTGCACGGCTAGAATCGTTGAATGAACTCCACCAACGTGACTGCGCCCAAGAAATCCTTCAAAGTCCAGATGCTCGCCGCCCGCGAGACGGCCATCATCCAGTCGGTCAACCGGCTTTTGGCCGAAAAAGGCTTTGACGCGATGACGGTGGACGAGGTGGCCGCCGAGGTGGGCATCGCCAAGGCCAGCCTCTACAAACACTTCACCAGCAAGGAAGAGCTGGCCTGCGCCGCCATGGTCACCGCGATGCGCCGGGCGCAAGAGGTGATCCAGAGCACAGACCCCCAACTGCCCCCGCTGGAGAAGATCAAGGCCGTGACCCGTTGGACCATGACGCTCAAGCTGCAAGGCCTGATGCCTTCACTGCCCAGCCAAAACTCCAGCCTGCGTGCCACCTTGATGGCCAGCAAAGACTACATGGACGGCTTGATGGAAGTGAGCGACGCTTTGGGCGGCTGGATCGAAGAGGCCCAGGCCAAAGGCCAGATCAACAAGGCCTTGCCCGCTGTCGCGGTGCTTTACACCTTGTTTGCCCGGGCCTGCGACCCGGTGCTGGAGTTTCTGAAAATGGGCGAGCAGCACACCGACGAGCAGATCCTCGATCTGGTGATGAGCACCTGCTTTGAGGGACTGAACGCCCGCTGAAACCGCAGTTTCAGCGCACCAGCAACACAGGCACTTTGCAGTGCGCCAGCACTTGGGTGGCCACCGAGCCCATGACCAGATTGCCCAATGTGCCGTGGCCGTGTGAGCCCATCACCACCAAGTCAAACTTGCCGCTGTCGGCGCTTTTTGAGATGGTCTCACCCGCATGGCCTACTTTGGCCACGGTCTTGGCGTCGATGCCGTGGCGCAACAAAAACTTGGTGACAGGGCTGAGCACTTTTTCGGCTTCGTCGCGGTGGTAGCTGTCGACCATTTCCTTGCCCACGGCAGCGCGTGCGCGGGGGGGCAGTTGGGGGCTCACGGTCATCAAGGTGTAGCTGTTGTTGGTGCTGAAGAGCTCGTCGTGCGTGGTCAGGTAGGCGAGCATTTTTTTGGTGTATTCGCTGCCATCAACGGCCAATAAGATTTTCATGAGGGGTCTCCTGTTGTTGATCAAAGAAGACTTCACTCTAAGCCGCACTGGCCCGTGAAGCCTTGACCTAGGTCATGAAATCAGAGGCTGGCGTGTGTCCGCCTTTTCTGCCTCTTGGGTGCTTGGGCTTATGGGCCTCGGACATCCAGCACACATTGCGGTTTGAACATCAGTTGCTCGTTTTTGCGGGCATAACCGAGCGGGTTGGCCACCACGCGGCAGCCGTTTTGGGTGTAGTCGCTGGGGCAATGCAAATGGCCGTGCAGCCACAGCTGGGCTTGGGGCAACAAGTGGTCGAGTGCGTTGCAAAAACCGGCTGTGCCCGGCACCCGGCCGTAGCGCGGGTCGGCGCTGCTCAGGCTGGGTGCAAAGTGCGTGACCACCACAGTGGGGCCTGCAAAGGGCGCGCTCAGTGCCGCGCTCAGCCAGTCTTGGCATTGCAGGGCTTGCTCGCGCAGGCCCTCGGCCAGCCAAGGCTCGCCATTGCGTGTGGTGAGGGCCTTGCGCAGGTAATAGTTGGCGGCCCGAAAGGCTTTGTCGCGGGCTTTGAGTTGGCGCGTGAATTGGCTGTTGGGGTGGCTGAAGTGCGCCGGGATTTTGTCGGTCAGTGGGTCGGGTATGGGCTGCCCGGCCAGCGGGCCCAGCGCGTCAAAGTCGGTCCACAGGGTGGTGCCCACAAAGCGCACACCGCCCAGTTGCCGCACCTCGCGCTCCAGCCAGGTGATGCCCAGCCGTTCACAGGTTTGGCGCAGCCGGGCGTGGGCTGCGTCAAAGTCCAGCCCGTCGTACTCGTGGTTGCCGGGCACAAACAGCACGGGTGTGGGCCAGCCATGCAATGGCGAAAACCGCGCCAGGCCAAAGTCGCCGTCGCCTGCGTTGGCCAGGGCCGAGCCAGCTTGGTACGAGCCAATGTCACCCGCCAGCACCAGCACATCGGCACCGGGGGCCGGGCTGGGCATGAAGTCGGGGTTGGACTCCAGATGCAGGTCGGATAAGAGTTGAATCTTCATGTGGGGATGTCGCGGGTTGGCACAGGGTTTTCAAACGCTTGCCGGGCCACTTGTTGCAGTTGGGTGCGCAGCCATTGGTGCGGGCTGTCTTGTTGGCGTTTGCGGTGCCACAGGGCGTGCACTTGCACGGGCGGCACGTCAAAAGGCAGATCGTGCAGCACCAGTTCATGGGCCATGCCGGTGGTGGGCACAAAGTGGCGTGGCAGCACGGTGAGCAAATCGGAGTTCACCACCACCCGCCCGGCCGTGAAAAACTGGTTCACGGTGAGCACGATGCGCCGCTGCTGCCCGATGGTGGCCAAGGCTTCGTCCACAAAGCCATAAGCCCGCCCGGAAAAGCTGACCAGCAAATGTCGGGCTGCGCAATAGTCCTGCAGGTTGATGGGCCATTTGGCCAGCGGATGGCCCTTGCGCATCACACACACGTATTCGCCCGAATACAGGCGCTGGTGTTCAAAAGGAATGGCCTCGCCCGACTGGGCGCGAGCGGTCAGGTCGGCCAGCACCGCCGGAAAGTAACCCAGGGCGATGTCGGCGCTGTCTTCGCTCAGCAGTTTGCGTGGATCGCGTGTGGTCAGGGGCAGCACGCGCAAGGACACGCCCGGGGCCTGCAGCTCTAGCTCGCGGGCCAGCCCGCCCATGAGTTCGGCGGCGGTGGCGTCGGCCATGGCCAGCACAAAGGTGCTGTTGGCCTGCTGTGGCTCAAAAGCGCTGGGCACAATGGCCGCCTGCAATTGGCGCAGGGCCTCACGCACGCTGGGCCACAGGGCGATCGCCCGGGGTGTGGGCTCGATGCCGTGGCCGTGGCGGCGCACCAGCTCATCGCCCAAGGCCTCGCGCAATCGGCGCAAGGCGTTGCTCACGGCCGGTTGGGTCAGCGACAGGTTGTGTGCGGCCCGGGTCAGGCTGCGCTCGGCCATGACCTCGTCAAACACCCGCAGCAAATTCAGGTCGAGGGTGCGAAAAGAGTGGGGGATGGCGCTGGG